>JAGGWH010000163.1 GCA_021157585.1 Bacteroidales bacterium
ATCCTGAACTCTCTTGTACTGGTGATCTGCAGGAAGTGCCTAATCATTGGGGCGTTTTTAAAGATATTTATTGTGCGGGAAATGATAAAACTTTTGAATTCATTGAAGATGTGTTGGATGAGGTTATCGATTTATTCCCAGGTTCTTATATTCATATTGGTGGCGATGAAGCTCCAAAAGACCGTTGGGAGGAGTGTGCGAAATGCCAAGCCAGAATGCAAAAAGAAGGTTTGGAAAATGAACACGAATTGCAAAGTTATTTTATCAAACGAATTGATAAATACCTGAGTTCAAAAGGAAAAAAATTATTAGGCTGGGATGAGATTTTAGAAGGTGGTTTAGCCAAGAATGCTACGGTAATGTCGTGGCGAGGAATGACCGGAGGAATTGCTGCTGCTCGTCAGGGAAACCATGTGGTTATGACTCCGGGAACGCACTGTTATTTCGACCACTATCAAGCGGATAAGGATTTTGAACCCAAGGCCATTGGTGGATATACTTCTTTAAAGAAAGTCTATGAATTTGAACCTGTTCCCGAAGATTTGTTTACCGAGCAGAAAGAATTGATTTTAGGCGCTCAAGGAAATGTATGGACAGAGTATATGCATACAACAGATCAGGTGGAATATATGATCTTACCACGAATGCTAGCGCTTTCAGAAGTTCTCTGGGGAAAGAAAGATGCTAAAAATTGGTCTGCTTTTCAAGAACGACTTCAAGATCATTTTAAGCTTTTTGATAAAAAAGGATATCGCTATTCCAAAGGGACTTATCGCCTTAGTTTTGAAATGAGTTTTGATAGTGTTGAAAATCAAAAAAAGGTGGAGATTATCTCTGAGCAATATCAAGCTAAGATTTACTATGCGCTAAATGGTTTAGAGCCTGATACCACTTCATTTTTATATGAAGGTCCAATATCAGTTTCTTCGCAAGACAGTATTATTACGGCAGGTATCTTTGAGCAAGGAGAACTTTTGAGAGCTGTTAGCGTGTTTAAAATAAGGTAAAAATACCAATAGCGATTATCCCGAAAGGCAGGTCGTAAATTGCTTTTAAGGGGCTCTTTTTATTTTAGCTAATTCTTCTCGGTTTTACCAAGTACAAATTGATTGTATAAAAATAGTGCAATAATAGTTCCAACTCCAATGGTACTGAAGATTATCCAAATACTATAAGGGTGATAAGTGTCCCAAAGCATATTTGTTAAACCTCTTTGGTCGGTGTGTAGCAATTCGGCTGCTTTTTTAAAATAATCGTTTTGTGTAAAAGATTGACTGATAGCAGGTATATCCAAACCGCGTTTTGCCATTTCTATTTGTAGCAAACTTACTTTGTCGGATGTTGATTGGTAAACAGGACCTGAAAAAATACCCGCAAGGTAGTTACCAACGGCTACTGGTAAAAAAGAAGTCCCCATATATAATGCTTCTTTATTTTTTGGAGCAATGCGTCCAATATATTCTGTAAATTTTGGTGAACTTGCCATTTCTCCTAAAGAAAAGATAAGAATAGCAGCTATGATATAAAAACCATTATTGGTTCCGAATGATAAGCCAATACCCACAGACATGACAGCAATACCTGTTATTATAGCATTTATAGGTTTTAGTTTCATTACGAGTGTAGAAATAATAATTTGAAAGAGAATGATAAATCCGGCATCTAAATTCACCATCATTTCTGGAGCAATTATACCTTCCTTTGTTCCTACTGCAGAAGCTATTGTGGGAGAGAAGCTATTAATCCAGTCATAGATCATCTCGGTATTTACCCATTGATCAATAAAGTTTGGTAATGTATAGAACAGTTGGTTAAACATAGTCCAAAAGCCAATCATAATTATTAGAAACAATGTAAGCTTTATGTCTGAAAGAGCAACAACAATATTTTTAAGTGACTTTGTCAGAGAGATGAGAAATGGATCTGAATTCTTAACCCTGTCAGGCTCTTTATAAAAAAGAAGTACCAGTACAATATTGACAAGAATTGCAGATGCTGCCATCAAGAAAACAATATGCCAACCATAAATATGTCTTAATTTTGATGAAAATACCGGACCTATAAAACCACCAATATTCACTATCATATAAAATATTCCAAATCCTATGGATGATGTAGATTCGTCAGTTGTTTTTGTAACTGTTGCTGATACTATTGGTTTAAAAATTGCGGCTCCAAGTGCGACAAATAAAAACGTAACATAAACAGCCGTATAACTTCTAAATTGTCCCATTAGATAATACGAGGAGGCTAAAATTACAAATGCAATAATGAGCATTTTTTTGTAGCCAAAGCGATCGGCAAGAGCACCTGTAAATAGTGGAAGAAAATATAAAATGGCGGTCACAGTCCCCATAATACTTCCCTTTTGTGTTTGGCTAAATCCTAAAGCTCCTGTATCTGTAGACTGAGTAAGATATAGTGCTAATACAGTAAATAAACCATACCAAGCCCAACGCTCAAATAGCTCCATAGAGTTAGCAATCCAGAAAGTACGAGGGAATTTTTTAAAAGTGGTAACGATAGAACTCATAGGATTAGAATTTTTTACTCGGGCAAAAATAACAGAAGCAAATTGATTTTCAAGTAAAATGCCAAATTTTGTTTTAGATTTGTATGCTTTAAAGACAAAGTTATGCTTGTAAAACTATATCCGGAAAATCCATCACAACGACATTTATCCACTATTTATGAGTGTTTAATGGATGGAGGAGTTATTATTTATCCAACAGATACTGTTTATAGTTTTGGAGGAAATAGTTTGAGTATGAAAGCACTAGATAAAATTGCTCGTCTCAAAGGGATTAAAAAGGAAAAAGCGAATTTTTCTTTAGTATTTAACGACTTAACTCATCTTTCAAATTATACACGTCCCTTTGATAAAACTACATTCAAGCTTCTGAAGAAGCATTTACCGGGTCCTTTTACTTTTATTCTAGAGGCTAATAATCAAATTCCTAAATTATTTCAAAATAGGAAGAAGAGTATTGGTATTCGTATTCCGAATCATCCCATTCCCATGGAAATTGTGAGAATGCTTGGAAATCCAATGTTTTCGGCTTCTATCCATGCTGATGATAGCATTATCGAATATGAAACTGATCCTGAAATTCTTTATGATGCGTGGGGAGACAAAGTAGATATTGTGATTGATGCAGGATTTAGTGGTAATATGGCTTCTACCGTGGTAGATTGCAACGGTGGTGGTATAGAGATTATCCGACAAGGAAAAGGGGAGCTGGAATTTTAATCTGTAATTCAAAAAATAATATACTTGATTTCTTAACATTTTCTACCTTTTTAAGACGTAAATAATTTGTAATTTCGCAGCTCATTTTAAAAAGATACCGTGTCCGATAGCATAGTCATTATCCCAACTTATAACGAGAAAGAGAATATAGAAAGTATTATTCGTGCTGTTTTCTCGCTTTCCAAAGATTTTCATATACTGGTAATTGAGGATAATTCGCCCGACGGTACAGCTGATATTGTTAAGCGGTTGATGGAAGAGTTTCCGGAACAGCTTTTTATTGAAGAGCGTAAAGGAAAGCTTGGCTTGGGAACCGCATATATTCACGGTTTTAAGTGGGCTTTAAAGCGTACTTACGACTTTGTGTTTGAAATGGATGCTGATTTTTCTCATAATCCTGAGGATTTACTTCGTTTGTATAATGCTACCAAAGTAGATGGAAATGATGCTGCTATAGGTTCTCGTTATATTACCGGTGTAAACGTAGTTAATTGGCCTATGGGTCGTGTTTTAATGTCGTATTATGCATCTGCTTACGTTCGTTTGGTTACAGGCTTAAATATTAGAGATACAACAGCGGGTTTTATGTGCTATAAACGCAATGTGTTGGAAACAATGGATCTTGATGCTGTTCGTTTAACAGGATATGGTTTTCAGATCGAGATGAAATATTCGGTTACAAAACTTAAATTTAAGATTATTGAAGTCCCCATAATATTTACCGATCGTACTTTGGGAGAATCAAAAATGAATAAAAGCATTTTCCGTGAAGCTGTTTTTGGAGTGATGGCTTTACGTTTTCGGAAAATTAAAGCAAGAAAATAAAATTATTTTTAAATCGCTACTTGAGCCGATTTATGATGTGCTATCAGCGTCGCATTATACCAAAGAAGAGAATACGAAGAACGTAATCTATCCTTTTTTCCATATTTCTTTTCTCCCCTTTTATTAATAGAGGAGTTTCCAAACCTTTAATAGCTGTTACTAATGCAATTGCAGCCAATTCGGGGTCTTGTATGGAAAATTCACGACTTTTTACACCTTCAATAAGGATGTCCTGTAGTATATTAATTTCTCTTTTATGGTATTTTTTTCTCAGTTCTACAATAAAGTCAAGTTGATGTAATGATTCGCTTTTTATTACTTCGTAAAAGTTATTTAATTCTCGAATCTTATTTAGTCTTGTAAAAATATATAGCTTGAACTTTTCATTGGCAGGAACAGGTTGCTTAATTTGATTTAAAATATTATTAAATAATATATTAGATTCAGCATCGACAACCGCTTCATAGATTTCTTCTTTACTCTTAAAATAGTAATAAATGGAGCTTTTGCCTTTTCTTGCACCAACGGCAATGTCGTCCATAGTAGTCTTTTTGTAGCCGTATCTACTAAATACATCGCGAGCAACTTCTATTATTAATTCCTTGACTTTTAATTTATTGGCCATAAGTATTCATTTTTTCGACTAATGGTATTTTAAAGTCCAAAAATACGAATCTCTTGATTCAAATCAAAGATATTTAAAAGAAAAATATTAAGGCTGAATTATTTACCAATAAACTGACTTAAATTAGTTGCAATACTTAAATAATTAGGTGAGGCAACTAAATGTTGAGCATTGCGTGCGTAGCTTATTTGGAATTTATAAATATTTAATCCAAAGCCCCAAGAAAAACCAACTGTAGATAAACGGCTAGGGATAGTCATCTCTTTGCGTTTTAGGTAGTTGTAGCCTAATCTTAGACTTAGTGCTTTCATAGGCTTTAGCTCAGCCCCGATTACAATATGTCTCATTAACTTATCGGCAAAATCATCTATTCCTGTGCTTTGATTAATATCTTCATCATTAATAAAAGAATTTGCTTGGTCGGCAAAAACGTCGGTATAACTGAGATCCCACCTTTGTAAATTTGTAAGTAAAACAGAAAAACGTAATGGCAAGTGTGCTAATTCTTTAGAAAAGCCTGCTTGAATTTCAAAAGGAAGATTCTCACGAGTATTTGGTGTATATGTTTTAATTTGGGTCCCAATATTCCTGAAAATAATACTGGCACTCATCTTTCTTGCTGTCAATATATAAGTTGCGGCAACATCAACGGCAATACCAAAGGAATTATATGATTCGTAACTGGAATAAAGTCCTTTAAGATTTGCACCGATAAAAAAGGTAGAATCTAATGCTCTACTCCAGCCAATATTCAAAGCATAGTCGTTAGCTGTAAAGCTTCCGTATCGGTCTCCAGTTTCGCTTGCATAATCAAATTCTCCATAATCCATAAATTGCATACTAGCCACAAAAGTACCGAGTTTTTCAATTGTTCTGCCGTAGCTTACTGAGCCGTAATTGATATTAGAAAAATAATCAACAAAATTAAATTGTAACTGATTATGCATATTTGCAGATATTAAAGAAGGATTTTCTACTGCCAAGCTAATATCATTATCGTATACGCTTTGAAAATTGCCTCCTAAAGCGATGCTTCTTGCAGAAAAAGGTAAGTTCAAAAATGCATAAGTAGTTCCTGATTCGCTTTGCGAAAAAACAGATAAAGGAATAAAGAATAAAATTAAGATATAAGTAGTAAAACGATTTTGCACTATTATCGGCTTTTTAATTTAATAAACGAAAGCGAAGCTTTTAAATTGTTTGATAATTTTTTATTTCACAAAGATAAAAATCCCGGTAATTTATAATGTAAATAATGTGAAAATATGTTATGATATTTGTGCTTGCAACTAAAAAAGGTACATTTGTATAAAGATAATTTTATGGCTAAAATTTTAGTAATCGACGATGAGAGAAGTATTAGAAATGCAATTAAAGAGATACTTGAATTTGAAAAATATGAAGTAACTCTTGCCTCAGATGGCTTTGAAGGTATTTCTATGATTGAACAGAGTGAATTTGATGTTATTTTATGCGATGTAAAAATGCCGGGTAAAGATGGTATGGAAGTTTTACATGAAGCTATGAAATTAACGGAGACTCCTTTTATTGTGATTTCTGGTCATGGCACTATTGAATTAGCTGTTGAGGCTATTAAAAAAGGTGCCTATGATTATATTGCTAAGCCATTAGATCTTAACCGCTTATTAATTGCTTTACGGAATGCTATGGAAAAAGGCAAGCTGGAAGTAGAAACCAAAAAATTACGAAAAAAGGTTAGCAATAAATATAATATGATAGGTGAGTCTGATTCTATGAAACAGCTCCGTATTTTGATAGACAAAGTTGCTCCAACACAGGCGCGAGTATTTATTACCGGCGAAAATGGAACAGGGAAAGAATTGGTTGCAAGAGCTATATATGAGGCTAGCAATCGTTCTAAAGCCCCATTTGTAGAAGTAAATTGCGCAGCTATTCCTTCTGAGTTAATAGAGAGTCAGCTATTTGGCCATGAGAAAGGTTCTTTTACATCGGCTGTAAAACAACGTAAAGGCGACTTTGAACTTGCAAATGGAGGAACATTATTCCTCGATGAAATTGGAGATATGAGCTTATCGGCACAAGCTAAAGTTTTACGCGCCTTGCAAGAAAATAAAATTGTTAGAGTAGGTGGAGAGAAGGATATCCCTGTTGATGTTCGTATTATTGCTGCAACAAATAAAAAAATAAAGGAAGAAATAGCAAAAAATAATTTTAGAGAAGACCTTTATCATCGACTTAGTGTTATTTTAATTGAAGTGCCTCCTCTTCGTGAGCGTAAAGAGGATATACCATTATTGGTTGATTATTTTCTTAGAGATATTGCCGAAGCACAAAGAAAAAAGAAAACTGAAATAAGCGATAAGGCAATCGTTGCGTTACAAGAAAAATTTTGGTCAGGGAATATTCGTGAATTGCGTAATGTGGTGGAGCGACTCGTTATTTTAGCCGGAAGCAAGATAGAGGTTAAAGATATTGAGAGCTATGTTTAAGCAGGAGCTAATATATCTCGCAGTATAGGTCCTAATCCGGCAAAAAAGAATTCAACAGCAATTACCATTACTATTAGTCCCATTAGTTTTAGCATTATTTTGTTTCCCGTTTCACCTAATATTTTTGTTATTCTACTACCTCCTAAATAGATTATAAGTGTTAATAACATAGTAAAAATAATAGTGCCGAATAATATAGCTTTCAAAGTAAAGCTGTTTGAATCTTCCATCAAAACAATAGAGTTAGTAATGGCTCCAGGTCCGGCTATCATTGGAATTCCCAAAGGAGTAACAGAAATATCATCTACATAATCCTTAATGTTTTCTTGAGGAATATTCTTAAGCGAACTTAAACGGGCATTAAGCATATCGTATCCCATCATAAAGAAAATTATCCCACCGGCAATACGAAAACTATTTACCGAAATACCAAAAAAATCAAAAAGCATTTGTCCTCCAAATGCAAATATCATTAATGTAATAAATGCAGTTAATACAGCTTTTAATGCTGTTTTGGTACGTTCGGCTTTACTTAAGTTCGATGTCATTGTTAGGAAAACAGGCATAGAACCCAAAGGGTTTATAAGTGTAAAAAAAGAAGTAAAATACAATAAGCTTATGGTTAACAATTCGTGGGTGTTATTCATATTAATTTTTTTGCAAAAGTAGCAAATAAAGAAACGAATATGGATTAGATAAACCCAAATATACAGTTAAGCAGATCGAATATAGATTTACTTACTTGGTTCTCTTTCAATATCAATACCTTTAAAGGAAAAACATGTGCTTTTAGAAGCTTAATATTAATTCACTAAAACAAATAAGATGAAAAGTAAAGTTCGCAGTTTAAGTATTTTATTTATGCTGATATTTTTAACTACAGTAGTTGATGCTCAGTGGGTTACTGATACGGAATATGGATTTAAAATAAAAGTTCCAAATGCTTGGAGCAAAGATAAAACTCAGGATGGTACTGATAGGGTACATGATTTTTTAGATCCAACAGAGAATGTTTTTGTTGAAGTAAGAGCTTTTGAGACAGGAGAGGGGTTTACTCCCGATATTTTGGCTCAAGTTTTTGAAAGTTCCGGACTGCCGGGAGCACAACGTTTAGCTTTTGAAGATTATACATTAAATGGGACTTCCGGTAAGTTTGCAGGATATAAAACTACAATAAATGGTTTAACGGTTGGTATTGGAGCGTTTTATGCTGTTACTCGAGATTATTCTTACATTCTTTGGAGTTTGATTCCTATAGAAGTTTATAATCAGTATAGTGCGAAAGGCGATGCCGTTTTAAATACATTTACCTTAATTCCAAAAGTAAATAAGCCAAGATATGTAGCTAAACAAGAACCTCAAATTGAATTGATAGCATTCAAAATTAGTGATAGAATAACTGATGATTATGATATTACTGTTGAGAAGAAGAGGTTTCCTGTAGCAACCCCTAATATTTGGGTGGTTTATGATTGGAAAGGGAATGGAAACGGAAGTACGTTTGTTGTAGATTGGTATTATGAGGGACAGTATATCCGTGGTGCATCTAAGGAATTTAAAATGCCTGATTTTCAAGACGGATATGGTTATGCTAATATTGATATGGATGGAGCTTTTAAAGTAGGGAAATATACTGTTGAAGCCAAAGTTGATTCCAAAGTGTTGGGAACAATTAGTTTTGAGGTTTTTGCTGACCAATCAAATACATTTCAAATAAAGCCTCCCGAAAATAGTCGTAATTCAGCTTCAGCAACAGTATGGGGAAAAGCTAATTCAAGTTATAGTGTTTCTGCACCACAGAGAGCTTCATCATCAAAAGTGAAAACCGTAAAGCTTGGCGGTTCTAAAAACTATTATAATTTCAAAAAGGGGATTGTTAAGTCTTATGATGATGCTGATTTATTAAATGAACCTTGGTGTACAGAATTTCCGGCATTATGTGGTAATTGGGTTAAAACAGGAAAATCGCAGTTAAATCAGGTTAACTCGGCTCCGGCTTTGGGTTATATTAGTGATGGTAAAGGCTTTACGGATTGTCAGCAAGTACCTGTAAACGAAGTTCTTGTTTTTAAGTTGAAGGATGGAACTTATGCAAAAGTATTGATTATAAAAGATCAGTTTTCTAAGACCAACAATAGATGTAATCACGATATTACCTTACAAATAATCTATCCTGCTTTCTAATGCAAAAATAATAAGGGCATCTCAATTTATGAAATGCCTTTATATTCTTTTTTAAGCTTTTAAAATTAGTTTTTTGCTCTGCCTTTTAAATAGACAACAAGTCCAACTAAGCCAAAAATTATGGCGAGTCCCGGATAAAGGTTAAGACCTTCCGGAAGGTTTTCGTAAATTTCAATATCTACATAATCTCCCGATTGTAAATCTGCTTCTATTAAAATTGTTTGGTCTGATTTAGATTGATAGGTAAAGTCAAGACCGTTTTCTGCACGTTTAATTCCTCCTGTTTCTTCTGAGTCCGAGACTGTGGCAATTCTTTTTTCTCTTTTGATTAATTCGCCAGATTGCGTTTTAACGCTTACGATTAATTGAATTTCAGCCCATTGTTGAATCCCTGTTTCTTCGTCAACAGCCCAAAAAAACATCGTATAGCTGTTGCTTTCTTTAGCCTCAAGCTTTACCTTATGGATTTTGGTTTGCGTAAAACGTTGCTCATAAATACGATAATTACTTTTGGCATTAGTAAAATAGAAAAAGCCAACAATTCCCACTATCAGTAGGAGAAGCCCAAATTGTTTTTTATTCATTTTTTTAATCGATTATTGAACTTGGAACGATTTTGTTATGGGCTCTTTTTCTGTTCCTACAATTGTAATTACAACTTCGTAATTACCCATTGGCCAGCCATTATTAGGTCTGATTAGGCTTGAGTTAAGGTTGAGAGTACCTATATTTTCTCCTGAATTAAGAACAACTGCATCAATAGGAATTTTGTCTTGACCTAAATAAAACCAAGCAAATTCTACATCTGTATCGTTGGGTGCATTATTCAAATGGCAACTCAAAAATATTTCCGGAGTGTTAGTGTTAAATACAGGATTGTCAGCAGGACACTGATTATCGGTTATTGATGTACACATTTTAACATTCGTAATATTTGCTGTGCTAAAATTACAAGAGTTAAATACGATTGCGACACCAAAAAAAACAAGAATTGAGATAATTTTTTTCATAGGAGTATTTTTTTTATTTGTCCCCTAAATTAAACTTTTGCAATTTGGAAATAGAGGTAAATAAAAATATGAGCTATTTTGATCCATATTCGATGCTTATTCGTTAAAATTCGTTTAGAAAAAATAAAAATTAAATTGCTAATTAGTTAATACTGAACGAAACTTTGTAAAAAAATTTAAAAAGGCGGCGTCGCATCAATTTTTTTTATGCAAAGTTGTTTTTTGTCTATAAAAATATTTTATCTTTGTCGCGATGCGTTAATTTTAAGTGGGAATAATAATTGGCCTCCAGTCATTGATTTGATTGGAGGTTTTTTTTTGATTTGTGGTGGTTGATTATTAGATGAAAGAAATAATGATTAATTTAGTAATCAGAAAAATTGTTGTTGGAAATTAAATGTAAAATAATGAAGTCGACTAATATATTACCTGAAAAGGGGAATATTCTTATTTCGGAGCCCAGTTTGCAAGATTTTTATTTTGCTCGCTCGGTTGTATTGTTGGCGGAACACAATGAGGAAGGCTCTTTTGGGATTATTTTAAATAAGCCTGTAGACCTTAAGTTTAACGAGATTGTTAAAGATTTTCCACATTATGATGGGAAAGTATTTTTGGGAGGCCCCGTTAGCACTAAGAACTTATTTTTTATTCATACCAAAGGCGATTTGATTGAGAATAGCCAGCCTTTAGGTCAGGATTTGTTTTGGGGCGGGAATATTGAAGATGTTAAGATCTTGTTAGATAGTAAATTACTCGATTCGAAATCTATACGTTTTTTTGTTGGATATTCCGGTTGGTCAGAAAATCAATTAGATGAAGAATTGAAAACTGATTCGTGGCTTGTATCAAAAGTTAATCACAATAAACTAATATCCTATAAAGCCGAAAATATGTGGGCAAATGTGCTAAAGGATTTAGGAGGCGATTATGCTCTTTGGGCTAATTTCCCTTTAGACCCCAGTTTTAATTAAATTTGATGTGAAATCATAATTTTTGTATATTTGTATATTAATCAAGCGATTGGAGAGAATTGCTAAATTATCTAATTAAGAAAATTTCCATTATATGGATATTTATTTTCTTTTGGATCATTTATCATTAATCGTTAATTATCTGTCAGTAAATGTATTACGATGATTATTGTTTGTTTGGTCTAATTATTGTCTGCAAATCGGGAGATAAAAATGAAGTTAAACTTAAAATTATATTACCATGAGAAAAAATGTTCTTTTACTGGTTGTATCCCTTGCCTTAGTTTTTACAGGTTGTAATAAAACTAAAACGGATATAGACACATCTACAGATCGTACGTTCGAGATGAATAACGATTTGGCTTCTTTAAGCGAGCGATTTACGGTTGTAAATGAGCCTATAGAGTGGACTAACTATATTTATAAGTCCTCACAATTAAACCCAGTATCTTTTAATGAGGATTGGCGTTTATTACCTTATATATCCGGTACTGATACTTTAAGTGCTAGTTGTGTAGATGCTTTATCTGGATTTGTTTATGTTGGTTCGCATCTCAATAACTATAAAGTTACTCCTGCTGAGGCTTGGGGTGGCGAAATAGCAATTGTTGATTTATCCGGTCCTTCACTAGTGGGTTCTGCTTATGATCCTCTTGTTGATTATAACGATATGGAAATTAGTTCTTCAGATCCTAATAATTTATGGATTACAGGTGAAAATAATAATCGAGGTTCAGTTATTTTAAGAGTTGATGTAAGTGCTCTTCCTCCATTTGTATCTGCAGGTCCTACTTTGGAAATGTCTATTTTTGGGACTTCAGGAAATTCTATTACTATTGCTGGTAGCGATCTTTGGGTTTCTAGTGCAACTCATCCTACTACTCCAACTATTGGTGGAGGTTTATTGGCAATTAATAAAAACTTCCCTGCTCAAACCAATTATTCTTTTAACGTGGCTCAGGCTAAGCAATTTGATGCTGATGGTACACATGGTGTTTTACTTTACGGAAGTTCTCCAACACAGTCTTACATTCGTGTTTTCGATATGAATAACCTTTATAGCTTTGTTGATTATCCTTTAAACGGTTATGATGTTACCGATTTAGGTAAAAATGCTGTTGATGTTAGTCAGGGTTATGCTTATTTAGCAATGGGAGATGATGGTGTTATAAAGGTTGATCTTACATCAGGTGCTGTTGTAAATCAGTTCCTTAATTATGGAAAAGGTTATGCTAATGGTGTTAAAGTAGATGGTACATATGTTTATGTTGCTTACGGACAAGGTGGATTCTATTTATTAGATAAAACTGATTTATCTGCTGTTGGCCATTGGGATACTGTATATTCTTGTAACTATGTTGCAATTGATCCTGTTGAACTTCCTGCAACTTCAAATCACGTATATCTTGCAAATGGTAGAGCCGGTTTGATTTGTTTATCCAGAATATAATTCTTAATAATATATAAATAAAGCCCTGATAGATTTTCTATCAGGGCTTTATACTTTTAAGGCATTTATCTGTTTCTACAGATTCTTCAACTTTTCAATATCTCGTCTGTCTCTTTTTGAGGGTCGTCCTGCTCCACGATCGCGCCGTTCCGTTTTCATTTGCTTTATAAACTCTAACCTTTCGTATTCTTCTGCCGAAGTCAGGTCCTCATAGTTTTGAGCTGCAAGAGTTGCATTTACCCGGTTTTTAATAAGTTTAACAACTTTAATCTTTTTATTTAAGTTATTCACTTTAAATTCAATAATATCTCCAATTTTGAGATCGCGACTAGCTTTAGCTGCAATACCGTCAATTTTTATACGCCCACCTTTACAAGCTTCTGTGGCTAAGCTTCGTGTTTTAAATGCTCTGATAGCCCAAAGCCATTTATCTATGCGTATGGAGTCCATTTTTTATTTATCTCTAAAATACAAACGAATTGGTGATCCGTGAAAATCGTATTCTTCTCTAATCTTGTTTTCAAGAAAGCGTGAATAAGAGTCTTTAACTTCCTGCGGTAGATTACAAAAGAAAGCAAAGGCAGGATATGCCAAAGGAAGTTGAGTAATATATTTAATCTTGATATATCTATCGCGTGAAGCCGCCGGAGGAGGAGTTGCCTGTATAAGTGGTAATAAATGTTCGTTTAGTTTTGAAGTTGTAATTTTGCGACTCCTATTTTCTAAAACAAGATTTGCGGCATCAAGTGCTTTAAATAAACGTTGTTTATCAAGTACTGAAACAAACAAGATGGGAACATCTGTAAATGGAGCAATTTTTTCTTTAATCCTTTGCTTGAATTCCAAATGAGTATTTGATGATTTATCAACTAAGTCCCATTTGTTTACAACAATAACAAGACCTTTATTGTTTTTCTGAATCAGTCTTAAAATACTAATATCTTGAGCTTCAATACCTTCTTTAGCATCTATCATTAGAAAGCAAACATCGCTACTTTCAATAGCTCTTATGGAGCGGAGAACAGAATAAAACTCAATATTTTCATGAACTTTTTTCTTTTTGCGAATTCCGGCAGTATCTACCAATTCAAATTCGTATCCAAAGCGTTTATATACTGTGTTTATAGTATCTCTGGTAGTTCCTGCAATTTTTGTAACTATATTTCTGTTATCACCAAGCAGTGCGTTTATAAAAGATGATTTTCCTACGTTTGGACGTCCTACAACAGCAAATTTTGGTAAATCGGATACTTCTTCTTCGGGTTTTTCTTCGAATTTCTTTACTACATCATCAAGTAAATCGCCCGTACCGCTTCCGTTAATAGCCGAGACACTATATACTTCACCTAATCCAAGAGCATAAAACTCTGTTGAGTCGTAATAACGTTTGGTATTGTCTACTTTGTTTGAAACAAGGAAAACGGGTTTATTCGTTTTGCGTAACATTTCTGCAACATCTTCATCCATTGGTGTTATTCCGTCTATAACATCCACTAAAAAAACAATCACATCTGTTTCGTCTATGGCAATTTGAACCTGTTTGCGAATCTCTTCTTCAAAAGTGTCCTCGGATCCTATAACGTATCCACCTGTATCTATAACGTCAAATTCTATACCGTTCCAATGCGAAACGCCATAGTTTCTGTCGCGAGTTACTCCACTAGTTTCTTCTACAATAGCATCACGCGAATCTGTAAGCCTATTAAAAAAGGTTGATTTTCCGACATTTGGTCGCCCAACGATTGCAAGAATATTTTTCATGATTTATTTTTTGAGGGTGCAAAAATACTAAAATTCCGCTATTTAGCTAATTATAAATAGAATAGCTTATGATTTAGCTATTTTGGCAAATTTTGTACAAATTTCGTATTTCTAATGCAGCTTTTTGTTTGTTTTTTTCGAGTAGTCTTTGAGCGGATTTTGTGTAATATTGATGGGTTTCAAGGAATTCAACTTGAATTTTAAGCCATTCAACTAAATTATAATTATGTTTTCCCATTAACTTCCACTCATAACGTAATTTGGTACTTCTGATAAAAAAATAATCTCTTCCCAAATAATCTAAATCAGCATCACAAATAATATTTTCCAGAATACAATTTGCTTTTTCCATTAGCTTAGTTTTTCTGATTAAACCTGATATTATTTTGATTTCATCGTTTGAATAAGAAAATTTGGGTAGTTCTTTTTCGCAAATATTAATAGATTCTTCTTCATGATTTTCATAATCAATGAGCATTCCGCTATCGTGATATAATGATGCTGTTAGTAGTAAAAGAGTATCGTAATCATTAACATTTTCCAGTCTGGCAAGCTCTTTTGCAGCATAATATACATTAATGGTATGCTCCAAATTGTGATAAACGAGATTAGGATTCAATTCACTATGAAGGCGATTAATTATATATTGTTTTGCTCGATAAAATTCCATACTAAATAAAATATGTAACTAAATTACATCTTTTTAACACCTTGGCATTGTGAATTTATAAATATGTGAATAAATTAACTTTTTTACAAGAATCTTACTAATAAGCTGAATTGAATATTTTTTTCGTTTTTAACAATAGGGCTAATTTTTAATCGTATTGTAAAGGTATTCTTTATCTTTGACACATATTATGAGCTTTAAAACATTTTTACAATTTGGTATATTCTTATTAGTCATATTTATGGCTATGGTTGCGTGTAGAAAGGATGATATAATAACAACTGATTCATCAGTTCGATTGAGCTTTTCAAATGATACTATTACTTTCGATACTATTTTTACCACTATGGGATCGGTTACTAAGCAGCTGAGAATATATAATAATGAGGATAATAGTGTTATTATTTCAAAAATTACTCTTGCCGGAGGATCAAATAGTCCATATCAGATTAATGTTGATGGTCGTGGTGGTACTTCATTTAATAATATTGAATTGGCAGGGGGTGACAGTCTATATATTTTTGTAAGAATTACAATCGATCCGACAAATCAGAATATTCCTATGATTGTTCGAGATTCTGTTATCTTTGAACTAAATGGAAATCAACAAGATGTAGATTTATATGCTTGGGGTCAAGATGCTCACTTTATTATGCCAAATCTAAGCATTGATGGATTACCTCCTCTAAATATTATTGCCGGAGAGAATGAGACCGTAAGATGGACTAGTGATAAACCTTATGTTGTTGTTGGATATGCCGTAGTTGATTCGATGGCTAATTTAATAGTCGATCCCGGTACTCGAATTCATTTTTATAATAATTCAGGTTTGTGGATTTATAAAGGTGCTAGTATTCAGGTTAATGGAACTTCAGAGAGCCCTGTTGTTTTTCAAGGGACACGATTAGATGAGGATTATAAAGATTTACCCGCACAATGGGATAGGATTTGGATTAATGAGAGTGCTGTAAATAGTAGTTTTAATTACGCTATAATTAAAAATGGAACAATTGGAATACAGGCTGAGACTTTAAACGAAAGTATGGGTAACACTTTGGTTTTGAATAATACTCAGATTTTAAATATGTCGGGATGGAGTATTTTTACGCGTTTCTATCAGATTGAAGCCAATAACCTTTTAGTGGTTAATGCAGGCAGTAGCTTATTAAATATTACAAGCGGAGGTAGCTATAGTTTTAAAAACAGCACTTTTGGAAATTATTGGAAATATGGTGTTCGTAAAGATCCTTTATTGCATATAAGTAATTATTATATTTTGCCAACAGCCGAAGGAGATATCGTTTATACAGGAGTGCTTGAAGAAGCTTATTTTGGCGATTGTATTTTTTATGGTCAAATGGATGATGAAATTTTAGTTGATCCATATCCCGAGACTGAGAGTGAATTTTCCTACCTTTTTGATTATTGTTTACTTAAAAGCTCTCTTGAATCAGATTTGAATTCGCAAAATAGTGTTTTTAATGAAGACCCGTTATTTATTGACCCTTTTGAACTTGATTTTCATTTAGATACATTATCGCCGGCAATTGATAGAGGAATCCCAATGGGAAATACCTTTGATTTAGATGCTGTTTTACGCGATGAAAAACCAGACTTAGGTGCATTTGAATATGTAACTCAATCAACTAATACAAAAAGAAGATGATAGGAACATTTGTAAATTTCGGAACCGTTATACTAGGCAGTACAATAGGTTTAATTATTCATCGAAATCTTCCTATACGATATGTTCAACTCGTATTTCAGATTATGGGCTTGTTTACTTTGGTATTAGGTTTTAAAATGGCTTTAGAAGGGCAGCAATTATTGGTAATGATTTTTAGTTTAATTTTAGGTGGACTCTTAGGAGAAGTGTTGAAAATTGAAGACTGGATAAATTCTTTAGGCAATCGTGTAAAGCGATTAACTAAAAGTAAAAACGATTCTTTTAGTGAAGGATTAATTACGGCTTTTTTACTTTTTTGTGTAGGTTCAATGACTATTTTAGGTGCCATTGAGGAAGGAATGGGAGGAAATCCTGAATTACTTCTTGTAAAATCGTTGATGGATGGTATTTCTTCTATTGCACTCACCGTTGCTTTTGGTGTTGGAGTGTTATTTTCGGCTATACCATTGCTATTATTCCAAGGGGGATTAACATTATTGGCAAGTCAACTTGGAGAATTTATAGATCCCGTAACCATAACCGAAGTAACCGCTGTGGGTGGTGTAATTCTTATAGGCTTAGGAATAAATCTTTTAGAGATTAAGAAAATAAAGGTAGTGAATCTTTTACCTGCAATGCTGATAGTTCCTTTATTAATGGAGCTTTTTGTAAGATAATTGTGGGATTAATAAAATACCCATAATCAAGTTCAGCTATTCCAAAATAATACAATATTGTAGTTTTCCGTATTTATTTTTTTTCAAAATTAGTCCAGTAGTCTTTTACTGTTTGTTTCATTTCTTTACGAAGCATAAGGATTCCAAAAAGATTAGGTAAAGTCATCATAGCAATAGCAATTCCTGAAAAAGTCCAGATAATTGTAGTATCGGTAAAACTGGCAACAAAAAATCCAAGAATATAAACAACTCTATATGGCATTACCCATTTTGAACCCCAAAGATAGGTTACTGCTCTGTCGCCGTAGTACGACCAAGCAATGGCAGTTGAAAAAGCAAATAGAAGCAAGCCGATAGTAACAATATATTCTCCATAATCACCAAAATACCCTTTTCGGAAAGCACGGATAGTTAGAGGTGCGGAGTGTAAAAGTGATTTTCCTCTAAAAGTTAGATTTGTATTCTGTACATCTCCGTTTTTAACCAAAACTTTGCCGCTATATGCTTCACCATTATCAAATACTTTAACATCTTCTGCAATTGAGCGAGCATGAAAAATGCTTAAGTTATTTTGTATTTCACCATCAACAACATCTAACTCACCGGAGAAAAATGCAATATCTGTTTCTTGATTTAGAATATAGGTTTTGAGTGTATTTTTATCTGCACTATCATTTTCATCATATATTTGATTGAAAATTTTTGTTTCAGAATATTGGAAATTGGTTTCCTGTTTTTCGTTCCAAACACCCGATGAAACAAGTGCAAGTCCGGTTAGCGTGCAAATAACCATAGTGTCGATAAATGGCTCTAAAATAGAAACCATACCTTCTGATACAGGCTCGTGTGCTTTTGCAGCAGCGTGTGCAATAGGAGCGGAGCCTTGTCCGGCTTCGTTGGAGAATAATCCGCGATTTACGCCACGATTAAAGGCAAAAGCAAAAGAGGCTCCAAGAAACCCACCCGTTGCAGCAGTTCCATTTATTACATCACCAAAAATAAGTCCCAAGGAAGGAATAATATTTTCCCAGTTGAAAAATATAACAGAAAAAACACCAACAATATAAATTAAAGCCATGCCGGGAACCAACTTATCTGTAACCTTTACAATGCGTTTGATACCACCAATAATTACAAAACCTAGTATTACGGCTAAAACGCCACCTGTAATTATTGGTTGGATTCCGAAAGTTGAAAATACAGAACTTGAAATACTATTAATTTGAGGCATATTTCCTGTGCCGAAAGATGAAATAATAGTAGCAAAAGCAAATATTGCTGCTAACCATTTCATATTTAAACGGTTTTTCATATAATACATTGGTCCGCCACTAATACTACCATCGGGAGCAATTTCGCGGTATTTATGCGATAAGGTTACTTCTACAAATTTGGTTGTCATTCCAAAAAATGCAGTAACCAGCATCCAAAATAAGGCAGCAGGACCTCCTAAATGAATGGCAAGAGCAACACCCGCAATATTTCCTGTTCCAACTGTTCCGGAAAGTGCTGTAGCTAAAGCCTGAAAGTGGGTGGCGTCTCCTTTGTCGGTATCTTTATCGTATTTGCCTCTTACAATACGAAGAGCGTGATTGAAATAACGTATTTGTGGAAATTTTAAATAAATAGAAAAGAATAATCCTGTTCCCAAAAGAGCAAAAACAAACCAAGTTGATCCACCGATGTATGAGTCTATATTAGCTAAAAAGGAGTTTAGTTCTTGCATGTTTGTATTTTTGTTTGCGAATATAAAAAAATTAGAGGTTTAAACGATTTCATTTTTTTTTGATAATCGAAGTAATAGTTTCTTGCTAATACTTATGGTTTGTTTTGAGCTTGGGAATGATTTCTAAAAAAGAGGCTGTCTGCATTAGCAGACAGCCCTTTAATATTTTTACAAATCTCTTTATTTCAAATGTTCAAACAAAAAGTTTGTCATTTTTGTGTATAGATTTAATGAAGTGTTTTTTCCCGTATAAATCCCGTGATTACTGTTAGGGTAAGCCATATAATCGAACTGTTTGTTTGCTGCAACTAAGGCTGTTACCATATCGAAAGAATTTTGAGGATGGACATTATCATCGGCTCCGCCATGAATTAAAAGATAGTTTCCTTTTAACTTTTCTACGTGGTTAATAGGAGAGTTGTCGTCGTACCCATCCGCATTTTCTTGTGGAGTACGCATAAAACGTTCAGTATAGATATTATCGTAATAACGCCAGTTTGTTACCGGAGCAACTGCAATTCCTGTATTAAAAACATCTGCACCTTTGGTCATAGCCAAAGAACTCATATATCCACCATAACTCCAACCAAAAATAGCAATTTTGCTTGCATCAACATAAGGTTGTTGTGCCATATGTTTTGCGGCTTCAATTTGATCTTGAATTTCGTATTTACCCAATTGTAAATAGGTCATTTTTTTAAATTCTTCACCACGGAATCCCGTACCACGATTATCAACAGAAACAATGATAATGTCGTTTTGTGCTAGCATTTGATACCAAGCACCACGACTACCACTCCAACGGTTTTGAACTGTTTGAGAACCCGGACCACCATAAACATAAAATAACACAGGATATTTTTTATTCTCATCAAAGTTAGGAGGAAGAATACGGTAGGCGTTTAACTCTATATTTTCGCTATTTTTAAGTTTGAAAAATTCTTTTTGTAAAAACCCGAATTCTTGTGTAGTTGCTGCTAATTCTTTATTTTCTTGCAATGTTTTAATCAGCTTTCCTTTTCTGCTTTTTAAACTGTAAACAGGAACATGATTGGCATCGCTCCAGTTGGAAATATAATAATTAAAATTTGAGCTGAAATTAACTGAATTCCAGCCTGTTGTTGTTTCTATGGGGTTTAGTTCTCCTTTTAAACTAACGGCATAAACTTCTCGATTAATAGCGGAGCTCTTTGCAGCATTAAAATAAACCACTTTCCTTTTGCTGTCGAAACCTAAAATACGGTCGATATCCCAAGAGCCGTCGGTAAGTTTCTTCAGCAATTCGCCCTTCATGTTATAGTAATATATATGTTTGTATCCTTCTGATTCACTTGTGAGAATAAAGCCTTGATTAGCTTCTTTTTTGCCTGAGATAAAATGCAAATCATCGGTAATATCAACATAATATTTATTTGATTCGGTATAGATAGTTTCTGTATTTCCTGTTTCAGGATCTGCTATAAGAAGCTCAAAATTATTTTGCAATCGGTTTAAACGAGATATAGATAGTGCATTGTCAGAATTTGTCCACTGAATTCGAGGAATATATATGTCGGTTTCAGTTCCGATATTCATACTTTTAATTTCACCGGTAGTAAGAGAGTAAGTATGGATACTCACTACAGAATTATCTTCTCCTGCTTTAGGGTATTTGTATTTTTCGTGTCTTGGGTATAAATCACCGTAATAGGTGAGTTCATATTCTTTGACTTGACTTTCGTCGAATCTGTAAAAAGCAATGTATTTGCCATTTGGCGACCAGAAAAAAGCTTTGGTGAAACTAAATTCTTCTTCGTAAACCCAGTCGGTAGATCCATTAATAATGTTTTCTATTTTTCCGTCGGTAGTAATTTGCTGCTCTGTATTTTTTTCTAAATCAACTAAAAACAGATTATTTTCACGTACAAAAGCTATCTTAGAACCATCAGGAGAAAAAGTAGCTAAGCTTTGTTTTCCATTAGGAGAGAGTGCTTTTAATGTGCTTGTTGCCAAATCGTAAATATAAAAATCGGCTTTAGTACTATGACGGTAAATTGCTTCGGTATTTGTCGATATTAAAACTTGTGTTTCGTCTTGGTTAAAATGATAAGAATTAATACGGATTAGTGTAGAATCTTCTAAAAATAACTTTGAGGCATCTACTATAAGCCGAGTTTCTTCGCCTGTTTTATAACTCGATTCAACTATGCCACGTGCATTTAGTTGGCAATAATGGTTGCCATCTTTCATAGATGCAATTCCACGAACAGATTTTGCGTAGAACTGTCGACTTTTAAAAATATCGTTAAGACTAATCTTTGATGTGGTATTTTTTTGACTAAAGCCCTGAAATACAAGTATTAATCCTAAGATAAGAGATAGAGATTTTTTCATGTTTGTGTTTTTTTGTTTAGCTGAACAAAGGTAATAATTATCGTGAAACAGCCTCTTGTAGAGTAATGAAAAGAAGTTTATGCTTTTTTTAATGTAAAGGCAAAAGTTGTTCCCAGCCCAATTGTGGACCGTACATTAATTACTTGTTTGTGGGCTTCGATAATATGTTTAACAATAGCTAAGCCAAGTCCGGTACCTCCAAAATCGCGTGAGCGTGCTTTGTCTGTTCGGTAAAAACGTTCAAAAATACGAGATAGCTCTTCTTTTGCTATTCCCGAACCATTATCGCTTACTTCTATTAAGATATTTTCATCCATTTCAAAAAAACCAAGTCTGACTTTTCCGTTTTTTGCCGCACCATATTTAATTGCGTTACTGATTAGATTAGCAAGGAGAGTATGGAGATGTTCTCTATCGGCATAAACAAAGATTGGCTGGTCATATTTTTTTATAAAAATAAGTTGACAAGATTTTTTGTTAGCTTTTTCCTCGTAGATATCAAATATTTCCTTTGTCAGATCAAGAATATTAAAACGGCTTTTATTTAAGATTAATTCTCCCGATTCAATTTTAGAAATGGTATCAAGTTCTTCAACAATTTTAATTAAACGCTCTACACTTTTTTCGGTACGGTTAAGGTATTTAAGGTTTATGTTTTCATCTTTTAAACCTCCATCCAATAAAGTAGAAATATAGCCCTGAATATTGAAAAGAGGAGTTTTTAATTCGTGCGAAATATTACCAATATATTCTTTTCGGTAACGCTCTAAACTTTGAAGCTCTTGTATCTTTTCTTGATATTCTTTACTCCAGGCAATTACTTCGTGGTGTACATTTTCTATGCTAGGTATAGCTTGTTTACGCTCAAGGATTTTGGTGCTTTTATTTCGTTTTTGATCTTTTATAGTTTTGTATATTACTTTTATTTTTTGGTAGATATAGTTTTCTGTATGCAGACGAATAATCCAAAAAGTAAAAATAGCAAAGATGAAAAAGACGCCTAAGAAGTAGCCAATTTCAATGTTAGAAATAAGATAAATATAAGCTAAACCCATAAAATAAAACAGGCTAATAATTCCTGTCATTCGAAGTGATAATCTGGTGGATTCACGCATATCAATACCTATTTTAAGTCGTTAAATTTGTAACCAACTCCTTTTACGGTTTTAATGCAATCAACCCCAATTTTTTCTCTAATCTTACGCATATGAACATCAATGGTGCGATCGCCCACTATTACCTGATTTCCCCATACTTTAGCGAATATTTCTTCACGAGCAAATACCTTATTAGGTTTGGATGTCAACAATAGGAGCAGCTCGAATTCTTTTTTAGGTAAATTAATTTCTTGCTCTTCTTTTATAACTAAATAACGTTCTTCGTCTATTGTAAAAGCGTTAAAACTAGAAATGCGATTTGTTTCGTTAGGATTGTTTTTGTCAGAATACCGTCTTAAAATAGAATATATTTTACTTATAAATAACTTTGGTTTAATAGGTTTAGTAATATAATCATCTGCGCCTGCATTAAAACCGGCTATTTGTGAGTAATCTTCGGCGCGCGCAGTAAGAAAAACAATCAGGCTGTTTTTTAATTCAGGAATTAACCTTATTTCTCCACAGGCTTCTATACCATCCATTTCGGGCATCATCACGTCTAGAATTATAAGCTGAGGCAATATTTTCTTGGCTAATTCAAGTCCCTTTTTTCCATTATTTGCAGTAAAGGTTTGAAAACCCTCGCGTTTGAGATTGTAACTTAGAAATTCAAGAATATCAGCCTCATCATCAACTAATAATATCTTTATGTTACCTGTATTCATTATTTTATTTTTTTAATATCACAAAGTTATTTAAAAATGTTAAAGCCTAGCCGTTTCAATATTAAACAATTGTTAAGTGCTCTACAGATAGAATTATAGAAAATAGAGTTTGTTTTCTATCCACATATTACTACTTTTGAATAAAATATAGAGCTTCGCAAACTATGGCTACATTTAATATACTAATTGTTGAAGATGAACTTATTAGCTCAAAACTACTCCAGAATTATTTAATTGGGATGGGACATAATGTTGTTGGAGTTGTGCCAAGTGGAGAAGAAGCCATTGCCTATGTTATTGAAAATAATCCGGATTTAATTTTAATGGATATTGAATTGTCGGGAAAACTAAATGGAATTGAAACCGTTGAAATTATTCGTCAAACAAAAGAAATCCCAACTTTATTTTTAACAGGTCAAACCGATAGGGCTTTGTTGGAAAGAGCTAAAGCTGTGGAGCCTATAGGCTATTTGCTAAAGCCTGTTCAGGCTATTCAGTTGGAGATAATTATTGAGATGACACAGAAAAAAATTCTGGTCGATCAAGAATTAGAAAATTATCAGAAATATTTAGAACGTTTGGTTGTAGACAGAACTAAAGGATTATTAGAGGAAGTAGAAAAGCATAAAAAGTCGTTAAAAAAGATTGAAGAGAATGAAATAAAATTAAGCGCTATAACTTCATCGGCTAATGATGCTATTATTATGTTTAATGAATATGGTCAGATTAATTTCTGGAACTTAGAAGCAACTAGGGTATTTGGCTATAAGGATGAAGAGATTATAAATCATAATATTCGAGTGCTTTTTTCGTCTGATAGTTTGAATGATGAATATAAGCAAAGTATAGAGCTTATTCAGGATGTTATTGAAAATAAACATCTCAGTAAAAATGTGGAACTCTCTGCTACTCACATGGATGGAAGAAGCCTGCCTATTGAAATGTCTATGGCAACCGTAGAGATTAGTGGAGGTCTTAATATTGTTTGTATTGTAAGGGATATTACAGAACGTAAAAAGTATCTTGAAGAAATTGAACGCTTTAAGTTGATAGCCGATATAGCAAATTATGGATTGGCAATTACTGATTTAGATGGACGTATTATTTATTTAAATAAATATTTTGCTAAAATTCATGGTTATGAGACTGAGGAAATTCTTGGCGAGAATTTTGATTTACTAAGTGCAGAAAATTCGCCTTATGATTTTAGTAGAATGGCTGAGCTTACTTTAAAGCAGGATGGTTTTGAGAGCGAAGAAATCTGGCACGTTAAAAAAGATCAACAACTACTTCCATTATTTTTGAATACTACTCTTATCAAGGATAAAAAGAATAACCCTACTTTCTTTGCTTTTTCAGGTATTGATATTACCCAAAATAAAGAATATGAAAAAAATATATTAAAATCTAAAAGTATTGCCGAAGATTCTGATCGTATGAAATCAGCCTTTCTTTCAACTATATCCCACGAATTACGTACTCCTTTGAATGCTATTATTGGCTTTTCGGAATTGATAAAAATAGGGGGGCTGGATACTGAAGATATAAATGATTTTAATGAAGAGATACTTGGTAGCGGATTACATTTGCTTTCTATTGTTGAGGATATATTAGATGTTTCTTTACTTGAAAAGCACGATTTGAAAATAGAACGTACGGAATTTTCATTGAATGTATTTTTGAAGCATATGTATGATAAGTTTAAAGATAGTAAGCGTTACGAAAATAAAGCCATCGAATTGTTAATGAAGGTAGATGTTAAGAGTGGCGATCCTTCCGTAGATCAAATTAATACAGACATTAAAAAACTAGAGCATATTTTTACCAAACTGCTTGATAATGCATATAAATTTTCTGACGAAGGGAAAATCGAATTTGGATATAATCGACGTAACTATAAGTATGAATTTTATGTAAAAGATCAAGGGGTGGGTATTGAGAAAGAGAAACTTAAACTTATCTTTGATAATTTTGAACAAGCAACAAATGATGAAAATCTTGTACATAATGGTTTAGGTCTGGGTTTATCCATTGTTCGTCACTTACTTGATGTTATGGGTGGCGAAATTCGGGTTGAATCAGAAGTGGGCAAAGGATCAACATTTTATTTTACTATTGAAAATTAATATTAAAAAAATGAACAATACTGATTTTAACATTAACAATTATGTTTGGGAAGGCAAGAATGTTTTAATTGCCGAGGATATTATGAGTAATTACAATTTCTTACGTCTTCTTTTGAAGAAATCTAAAGTGAACGTTCTTTGGGTTGAAAATGGAAGAGATGCGATAGATACTGTATTGAATAATGATACTATTGATTTGGTATTGCTCGATATTAATTTGCCTTTGCTTAATGGCTATGAAGTTGTTAAACAGATAAAAGCAAAAAAACCTGATTTACCTGTAATTGCACAAACAGCATATGCTTTGGGTGGAGATAGAGAAAAAAGTATTGCTGCCGGTTGCGATGATTATGTTTCAAAACCCATCTCCATTTCGGTTCTTTTAAAGAAAATAGATGCCTTTTTAGGTAAGAAATAATCAGCTGTAATTATTTATTATTTATCCAGGAGAGTGTTTCTTTCAGCCCACTGAATTTAGCTCGCTTTAAAGCACTTCCACGAAATATTTCACCAAATTCCATTTCTGTCATTGTATCCCAATCCTCTTTTCGTAAATTCATAAGCTCGGGAATTGGTTTTAGCATTTCTTCTGAATGTGGTATAATAAATTTATTGTTCCAAGGGCATACATCCTGACAAATATCACATCCAAATATCCAATCATTGTACAGTTCAGCATCACTCCGCTTTGCAAGTTTGGGAAATTCAATAGTTTGATAAGATAAACATTTTCTGGCATCCACTTTTCTGTTATCATAAATAGCATTAGTCGGACAGGCATCAATACAGCGCGTACAGTTAACACAATAATCTTTTATTTCGTTTGTATTATACTTTAGTTCTAAATCAAGAATTATATGGCCTATAAAGAAAAAAGAGCCTCCTTTTCTATTTATTAACAAACTGTTTTTCCCTATCCAGCCTAAGCCACTTTTTTTTGCCCATGCTCTATCTAAAACCGGTGCTGAATCAACAAAAACACGAAAGATTATATTTGGATAATACTGTTTGATGTAATCAGCCAAAAGATTTAGTTTTTTCTTTATTACATAGTGATAATCTTTACCGTAAGCATATTTAGATATTTTGTAGTTATTTTTAGTTTCTAATTGTTTTTCGGGATAATAATTCTGTAAAACGCTAATAACTGATTTAGCTCCCGGAACTAATAATCGGGGATCGAGACGCTTTTCTTTATTGCGTTCCATATATCCCATTAAACCATGTCGCCCTTCTTCAAGCCATTGGTTTAGATTATCTTCTTCCTCTTTTAAAAAATCTGCTGCCGAAATCCCACAATCAGTAAATCCTAAATCTTTTGCTTTAGATTTTATCAATGCACTTAGTTCGCTTGCCGATTTTATATTTACTTTTAATGGCATAGACATTGGAAAAGGAGAGATGTTAATTAATCGAAAAGTCCCGATTGACTGGCAGAACGGAATTTTCCAAGATGACGGTAAGCAGCATCTGTAACTTCTCTTCCACGTGGAGTTCTCATTATAAAACCCTCTTGGATTAGAAAAGGCTCGTAAACTTCTTCTATAGTTCCTGTATCTTCACCTACTGCCGTTGCAATAGTGCTAATTCCTACCGGACCTCCTTTGAACTTATCAATCATAGTTGATAAGATACGGTTATCCATTTCGTCTAAGCCGAATTTATCAACATTTAATGCGTTTAGGGCATATTGTGCAATTTTCAAATCAATTTTTCCATCGCCTTTTATTTCGGCAAAATCGCGTACGCGTCGGAGTAAGAGGTTTGCAATTCTGGGAGTTCCTCGGCTACGACGAGCAATTTCATTTGCAGCTTCAATATGTATGGGCACTTTTAAAATTCCTGCCGATCGAGTAACTATTTTTTCTAGGGTTTTTGCATCGTAATAATGTAAACGTGCATTTATGCCAAATCTTGATCGGAGAGGGGCGGTGAGCAATCCGGAACGTGTTGTTGCACCTATTAGTGTAAATTGGTTAAGCTCAATTTGTACTGTTCGGGCATTTGGTCCGGATTCAATCATAATGTCAATCTTATAGTCCTCCATAGCTGAGTAAAGATATTCTTCAACTACAGGACTTAAACGATGTATCTCATCAATAAACAAAACATCACGATCTTCGAGATTTGTAAGTAAACCTGCTAAATCGCCAGGTTTATCCAAAACGGGACCGGAAGTAATTTTTATTCCAACATCAAGCTCATTAGCAATAATAATAGAAAGTGTAGTTTTTCCTAAACCCGGAGGTCCATGAAGTAGAACATGATCCATAGCTTCGTCTCTTCTACGTGCCGCATTAACAAAGATATTAAGGTTCTCAACTACTTTTCCTTGACCGGAAAAATTGATAAACTGACCCGGTCGAAGCAACTGTTCAACATCTTTTTCTTTAGCATCTAAAGATTCTCCGCTGGCATCTAAGTTTTCGTTCATTTAGCCCTTTAGTTTAAATTGCTGTTTGAGATATTATAAATTGTGCTTTAAAATATTATTGAATTTCGACAAATGTAAGAATATTTTATGTTATGTATAGCTTGATTATTATAAACAAAGACCTTTATCTGTTTCGTTTTTTTCCTCGACTATTTAGTCTTATTCATTATTTTAGTGTAAGCTCGGGGCTTATTAGTAAATGTTTTTATTAATGTTCTTTTTTAAATAGCAAGACATAGCTCTTATTTAGATTTTATTTTGGCTTGAGCAAGAGTATTTTGGCTCACGAATATATTAATTTCACAAAAAAAAACTTCGTTATAAAATTTTCAAACAATGATTATTTCCTAATAAAGTCGGAAGCTTTTGAAAAAAATATATACCTTAGCGCAAGTAATACGGTTTAGTTTCTGTACTTCAAAAGAATTTTTTATTAAACTCTTTTAAGGAAGCTTAATTACTGAAGATAGGAGTATTGGTTGAATTAAAATCAGGTCGTATGAAAGATATTATAGTTGCTATGGATTTTTCAAGAGGTGCAATGCGCGCCTTAGATTATGCTATAAAAATAGCCAATAATACTCAATCTGATATTTTACTCGTTTGGGTCGATTCTCAGAGCACCAAAGAAATTTCTGCCGGTTTATGTAAGAATGAGCTTCGCCGAGATGCTAAAATTGAGCTTCAGAGAATTGTGAAAGAAAGGATGAATCTGCTAAAAGGAGGTAAGTTTAAAATAAAATTACGTAAGGGTAAGGTTTATCAAGAGCTGGCTTCACAGGCTAAAACATCTGATTCTGAATTAATAATAGTGGGAACGCATGGGATATCCGGTTACGAAGAGTTTTGGATTGGAAGTAATGCATTTAAAATTATTTCTTATGCTGCTTGTCCTGTAATTAGTATTCGTTATAATTATAATGTTAGAAAACCAATTGAAAGAATAATTGTCCCTATCGATAATTCCATAGACTCCATTAAAAAAATTCCAATGGCTGCTAAAATGGCCAAAGCTTTTGGAGCAGAAATTCACTTATTATCAGTTTATACCACGACATTAGTTTCTTTGAAAAAGAAAGTTGATAGAGTTGTTATGGAATCCGGAAAATATTTAAGCAAAGAAAGCGTTCCTTTTGTAATTGATGTTGTGCAATCAAATAATTTGCCGGTTACTGTAGTTGATTATGCTGAAAAAGTTAAGGGAGATATGATAGTGATTATGACAGATCAGGAAAAAGCTAACTTAAGTATCTTGATGGGAGATTATAGTCAGAAGATAATAAATTTATCTTCAATACCAATTTTAAGCGTTAAACCAGAAAGTTTATTTAATTAATGCAAAAAACTAAATACGTTTTATTTACTATTTGTGTAGTTCTTCAGCTATCTGTAAGTGCTCAAACAGAATCTCTTAAAGATATATTCCCTCCTCTGAGTAAGGAGCAGCGTTTAGATTCACTTATAATGTTACATAAGGAGTTGAATGCAATTAATAGTTCTATTCCCGGCTATCGAATACAAATTTATTTTGAATCAGGAAATTATTCGAAGTCGAAAGCCGTAGAAGTTAAGAAAGCTTTTGAATCAGACTATCTCGGTTACAGTGCGTATATATCATTTAATGAACCATATTATCGTGTCAGGGTGGGAGACTTTAGAACAAAAATTGAGGCTGTAGGTTTTTTAAAGAAAATACTGAGAAAATATCCCAACGCCTTTGAGGTAAAAGATATGATTTCTTTTGGTAATTTTGAAAGTGTAACTAAATTTTAAGTATATTTACCCCAATTAAGGGGTCAAAATTTATTTTTTATGAGAGCAATAGTTGTTGGTATCGATTTTTTAAATGAGTCGCTTTCTGCTTTAAAATTGGCTGTTATTATTGCAGCTAAAGCTAAATCTGATATTATTTTAGTTTTTGTAAATAAGTACGATAAGTCGAAACCTATTTTTAAAACTCCGGAAGATAAGCTGAAGGAAGAGGTTGAAGAAAGGTTTAAAGGTTTGATACTAAAATATTCAGATAAAATCCCTGCTAATAAATTTTCCTATCGCTTTAGAGAAGGTAAAAAAATATGTGATGTAATTAATGACGAAGCAGAGAATTGGCGAGCAGAGCTAATTGTTTTAGGTACTCAAGGGAAAATAGGACTAAAGTTATTCTCTCATTCTTTAGCTTTTGAAGTAATTGAAAAATCTACTACTCCTGTTATTACTGTTAGAGATGGAGCTAAAATTTCAAACGAAATTAAGAAGGTGTTAATTCCAATTGATGATACTCTGGAAACCCGTCAGAAAGTTCCATTTACAGTTCGTATGGCGAGAATATTTGGTGCCGAGATTCATATGTTGGCAATTTATCATTCTGCAGTACAGACTGTTAGAGATAATGTAGAGCGTTATACTCGTCAATCTGCTGAGTACTTAGAAGCCAATAATGTTAATTTTATTGTAAAATCAATAGACACTAAAGATGTTGTTAATGAAACTATTAAGTATGCCGAGGAGATTGATGCTGATATTGTTTCTATTATGACTACTCAAATTGGTGTTGTTTCAAATCTTTGGAAAGGGACTTTTGCAGAACAACTCATAGATCAATCATCAATTCCGGTTATTACTGTACCTCCCAAAGAATTGATGCGAACTTTGTCTCGCTAAAATTAAAAAAATAAACAAGGGCGTGATATTTATTATCACGCCCTTGTTTATTATAAAAGTGTTATGTTTTAAATGTATTTAGAAATTACACTTAACAATTCATTTGTTCTGATTGGCTTTAAAATATAGTCGTCACTTCCGGCAGCAAAACTTTTTTCGCGTTCTCCAGCAAAAGCATAAGCAGTTTGTGTGATAATCGGAATATTTTTATTTAAATTCTTAATTAAACGGATAGCTTTATAGCCATTCATAATTGGCATATTAATATCCATTAATATCAAATCTATTTGGACATCCGTTTTACAAGCATCATAAGCTTCCTTGCCATTTTTTGCCCATAAAACCTTTGCTTTTGTAGGTTTAATAGCGTGAAGAAGAAATTTGTAATTGTGATTAACATCTTCAACAACCATTATCGTCTTATCAGACCAATCGTACTTAAATGGTGTTTCTGTACTCATTTTTTTAGTTTTAGATTATATGCGAAATTATAGTATACCAAAAATAACAATTTTTATTGATATTAAAAATAAAACCTTAGAGTTCAATTTTAATTTCTGTTGATAGCATTCAAATCATTAAAAGCAACTTCAAGACGCTTGATTATTGATTCTTCTCCGGCTCTAAGCCACTTTCTTGGATCATAGTACTTTTTGTTAGGTACTTCATCGCCTTCGGGATTACCAATTTGAGATTGTAGATAATCTTTCTTTTCTTTATAATATTCATGAACACCATCCCAAAATGCCCATTGTGTATCAGTATCGATATTCATTTTTATAACGCCATAAGAAATTGCTTCTCTAATATCCTCCTGACTAGACCCTGAACCTCCATGAAAAACAAAATTTACGGGTTGGGGGGCTGTATTGAATTTTTTCTCGATATATTTTTGAGAGTTATCTAAAATTTTAGGAGTAAGTTTTACATTTCCTGGTTTATAAACTCCATGTACATTTCCAAAAGAAGCAGCAATGGTAAAGTTTGGACTAACTTTTAAAAGCTCTTCATAAGCATATGCAACTTCTTCGGGTTGTGTATACAGCTTAGAACTGTCTACCTCACTATTATCTACTCCATCTTCTTCTCCACCGGTGATACCTAATTCTATTTCTAAAGTCATCCCCAATTTAGCCATTCTAGCTAAGTATTTCTTCGATATCTCAATATTTTCTTTTATTGGCTCTTCCGATAAGTCGAGCATATGTGATGAAAATAGAGGTTTCCCGTTTTTTTCATAAAATTTTTCTCCGGCATCTAAAAGACCATCAATCCAAGGTAATAATTTCTTGGCTGCATGGTCGGTATGCATAATTACTGCAACACCGTAAATTTCTGCCAATTCATGAACATGTAACGCAGCTGTAATACCACCTGCAATTGAGGCTTGTTGTTTGTCGTTTGGGAGAGCTTTTCCTGCATAAAATGAGGCTCCACCGTTAGATAATTGAATAATTACCGGAGAGTTTACTTTTTTTGCACTTTCTAAAACAGCATTAACAGTATCTGTACCTGTTACATTAACCGCAGGTAAAGCAAATTGATTGGCTTTAGCTATTTTGAAAACTTTTGCTATATCTTCACCAAAAAGAACTCCGGGTTTAATGTGGTCGAATATTTTATCTGACATAATATTAATTTTTTGTAATATAAAAATGATTTTGATTAAATAAATCGTAATCGTTTAGCACGACTATGATTCGTCTTCAAAAATACGTAAAACAATTGTGAAATATCGATAAAAATATACAGATCGACTCAAATAATTCATTTTTGAATACATTTAATATTAAACAATCAAATAAAAGATTATTTTAGTTCAGCTTTTTTTATCTTTGAAAGACTATAAAATTAAATTTTAATGCTTTATAGAACTATAAGTATTTCCTCTTTTAAAGTGTGTATAGCCATTACTTTTATTCTGGGCTATAGCTTATCTTTTACCTATGCTCAACAACAAAGCTCTTCCGAATACTTTAAGAAAATAGATGATTTAATAAATCAAGATTTAAATAAAGCCTTAGATTATTCTATAGTTTTAGAAAAAGATTATCCTGGATTTAAAGAAGAGTTGATGCTCAAACAAGCTCAGATATTTTCCGGCTTAGGAAAGTTCAGTCAAGCCGATTCTTTATTGAGTTTAGTTAGTAGTTCAAGCATTAAAAATACAAGTCCTGAATATAGAGCTAACCTTTTTATTCTTAAAGCTGTTGCTTTGAGGTATATCGAAAATTATTCTGATGCTGTGCTTCAGGTTAATAAAGCAGAGATAATATATGCCGAACTTGATCCTCAATCTGTTCCCTATGATGTAAATATGCAGTATGCACAAATTTATTCATTGTTAGGAAATTATTCTAAGGCATTAGACTATATAGACATAAGTCTGAAAAAAGGTAAGGATTTAAATAGTGAACAAGAATTTGCATTACTTTTTCAAAAAGTATTATTGTATGACCAACTGAATAATTTAAAAGAAGAATATAATTCTTTAGAGCGTTTAAACAATCTATGTAAAGGCGATAGTTTATCAATTTATTTAGGAAAATTGAAATTAGCTTGGGCAGACTATTATTTGTCGGTACATAATTATGAGCTGGCATTAAAATTTTTAAATGAGTCAGAAAATGTTTTCCAAGAAAAAAATTATAGAAGGTATTTATATTCTGTATACATTAAAAAAGCAAGGGTTTTTGCTATAAAACATAATGAATTTGCCCAAAAATTATTTTTACAGCAAGCAATTATCCAAGCTGAAAATTTAGGCGATATATCTTTGATTTTTGAAGCAAAATTGAAATTAGCCGACTTATTCTATCTTCAAAATGAAAACGATAGTGCTTTTAGGTATGTTAATTCAGTGATCGATAATTCGCCATTTCTTAAACAAAAGATAATGGCTTATGATATCTTAAAATCCATTTGTTTAAGAAAGAATAATTATATTGATGGATTAAGTGCTCTTGAAAATCGGCAGATATTAAGTGATAGCTTAAATACATTTGAATTGAATAAGGCACTTGCTTCAGGTCAATTTGATTTTGATAATTCTAAGTATGAAGAGGATAAAGTGGAAATTGAAAACCAGTTAGCAGTGTATAAACTTGCAAGTAAGAACCATATACTTTTAATACAATTTATTGGGGCGGCTTTGCTATTAGCGATGATTTTTGGTTTTTCTTTGTATTTCTTTATCAAATCACAAAACGAAAGAAAGAACAGTTTGTTATCTCAAAAGCTGATATATTTACAATTAAATGCTCATTTTATTTTTAATTCTTTAACGGCAATTCAGGGTTTAATACTAAAAAGTAAGATAGTTAATGCAGAGCATTATCTTCAAATATTTGCTGATTTAATGCAAAATATTATAAAGTTATCTACTCATCCTCTTATTCCACTACATGAAGAGTTGAGTTTTTTAATGGCTTATATGCAACTGCAAAAGTTGCGTTTTGGAAATGATTTAAATTATGAAATTTCTATAAGTGATGAGATAGATCCACAGCAAATTAGCATTCCGCCATTTTTGATTTATCCTTATTTGGAGTATGCAATTGAATTTCGTATACAAAAAAAAGGAGCAAAAGGATCTATAAGTATTCAATTTATGATAGAAGAGAATAAATTACTTATAGAATTGGAAGATAATGGAATAGGATTTTTAGTGCCACAACAAGCATTCTTAAAACGACCAAATCAGGATGAGATTTTATTATTTGAATTAACATCTAATCGTTTAAGAGAGCTTAATTCATGGCGTTCTAAAAACTATCAAATGAATTTGATTAATTCAATAGATGAAAAAGGTGAGGAGAAGGGTATTTTACAGTTTAAAATAAAGATATAGCGTAGATGTCAGTACTTGTTAATTTTGCTATTTTCCCGACGGATAAAGGGACTAGTGTAAGTAAAGAGGTTAGTGAAGTTTTAAAGACCATTATCAATAGTGGTTTTGATTATAACTTAAATGCAATGGGAACCGTTTTTGAAACCAAAACAATGGAACAGGCATTGCAAATAATTCAAGAAGCATATAATGTTTTAAAGCAGCACGAAAGAGTGTATTTGGTTGTAAATATGGATATTCAGAAAAATAAAGATGGTCGTATTTTAACTAAAATACAATCTGTTGAAAATAAGCTTAAAACGCGGAGTTAAGGCTATTAGAAATTAACTAATTTATTTTTCTTCAATATGATATTTTATCTGCATTCCGTGAATAAAGTTACGTAGAATCTGATCTTTACAGTTACGGTATTGCTTTTGTGCAGGATTACGAAAGAAAGCACTTAATTCATGTTTCCCAACACGCATATCAACTAGTTTAAGAATTTCTAGTATGTCGTCATCTCTTAGGTTTAAGGCAATTTTCAGTTTTTTAAAAATAATATTATTATTTAATTTTTTTTCCGGCTTTGCTTGTTCTCCCTCTCTTTTACCACGTCTATCGTTTATAAATCCATTTAAAAATGTGGCAAATTGCACGTCATAAATTGTCTGAAAGTCGGGATCATCATCTTTTTTTAACCAGTTACTTATTTCAGAACGTGTTACTTTTGTGTCGGCTAAAGCAAATAAATCTATCATTTTTGCATCGCTAAAATTAAAAGTATATCGAATACGGCGTAGTATATCGTTATTATTCATAAGGGTTTATTTGTATTTCAGATTGCAAAGCTAAGCTAAAAGAAGGAATAAAAAAGCTGCAAATATTCCTCCCAAAAGCGGTCCAAAGAAAGGAATCCATGCATAGGTCCAGTCGCTTGAGCTTTTGCCTTTTATGGGTAAAATAGCATGCATTATTCTTGGGCCTAAATCTCTTGCCGGATTTATTGCATAACCTGTTGTGCCTCCTAAAGATAGACCTATACTCCAAACCAGAAAAGCAACAGGTAACGCTCCAATAGAACCTAATCCTATTGGTGTATTCTGTGTTGTTATAGAGGCATCAGTAAAATATAAAATGGTGATTAATAAAACGAAAGTACCAACAATTTCACTTAATAAGTTACGAAACGTATTTCGAATAGCAGGAGCTGTACAAAAAACAGCTTTTTTACAATCTTTATCTTCTGTAGCGTCAAAATGATCTTTATATATCAACCACACTATAAATGAACCTGTCATTGCTCCAATAAATTGTGCTGAAATATATGATGGTACTAGATTCCACGAAAATTTATCTGCAATAGCTAATGCAACCGTAACAGCAGGATTAATATGAGCACCACTATATGGTCCGGCTACCACCACTCCAACAAAAACACCTAATGCCCAGCCCGTTGTTATAACTATCCATCCGCTTTTATTTCCAAAAGTTTTGTTTAATACCACATTTGCTACCACACCACCTCCCAAAATAATAAGTAGTGCTGTTCCAATAATTTCAGCTATAAAAGGAGTCATATTATTTGGTTTTTATTTTGTCCAATATTGTAAAGTATTTATTGCTTTTTCCCAGTTTTTTATTCCGGTTTCAAATGTATCTCTTTCTTTTGAGGGAGAGAAGCGTACGTCTGTTTGCCATATTTTTTGGATCTCTTCAAGATTATCCCAAAAACCTACAGCCAATCCGGCTAAAAATGCTGCTCCCATAACTGTTGTCTCGATTATTTTTGGACGTACCGTAATAGTGTTTAAGACATCAGATTGAAATTGCATTAGCAGATTATTAACTGTTGCTCCACCGTCAACCCTAAGTTCTTTAATTAGGATTCCGGAGTCGGCTTCCATAGCTTTTAACACATCCATGGTTTGATAAGCTATAGATTCTAATGCCGCTCTTGCAATGTGAGCATCTGTACTTCCGCGTGTGAGTCCAAATATTGTTCCTTGTGCGTATTGATTCCAATGAGGTGCTCCTAATCCCGCAAAGGCAGGGATAAAATAAACTCCTTCTGAGCTTTCTACAGAACGTGCCAGTTTTTCTACTTCGTCGGAAGTTTTAATAATTTTTAAACTGTCACGTAACCATTGCACAACTGCTCCTCCAATAAAAATACTTCCCTCAAAAGCATAATGTGTTTTGCCGTTTATTTTCCATGCTACTGTTGTAAGTAGTTGGTTCTTTGATAGTAAAGGCTTTTCTCCAATATTCATTAACATAAAACACCCTGTTCCGTATGTGTTTTTTACCATACCGGCTTTGGTGCACATTTGACCAAATAACGCTGCTTGTTGATCTCCGGCAATTCCTGAAATAGGAATTTTACTAGCAAATAAAGTCGTTGTGGTATATCCATATATCTCACTCGATTGTTTTACTGTGGGGAGCATACTTTTAGGAATAGTAAATAGCTCTAATAATTCATCATCCCATTGCATGGTATTGATGTTAAAAAGGAGTGTTCTGGAGGCGTTGGTAACATCGGTTATGTGTAATTCTCCTTTGGTCAGATTCCAGATCAACCAAGTGTCAATAGTGCCCAAAACAAGTTCGCCGGCTTCGGCACGAGCTCTTACGCCTTTTACATTATCTAATATCCATTTTACTTTAGTTGCCGAAAAGTAGGAATCAATTACAAGGCCGGTTTTTTTTCGTATCAAATCGGTTTTTCCCAATTCTTTTAGCTCATCACAATATTTTGCAGTTCTTTTATCTTGCCAAACAATAGCATTATAAACAGCTTCTCCGGTTTTTTTATCCCAAACAATAACGGTCTCACGTTGATTGGTTATGCCGATAGCAGCAATATTCTCGGCACTCAAACCTTTTTTAGTGGTAGCTTCAGCTAGTATGCCTACCTGCGACGACCATATTTCTGTTGGGTCATGTTCTACCCAACCGGGTTTAGGAAAATATTGTGTGAATTCTTTTTGTGCTATGGAAACTATATTTCCTTTTTTATCAAAGATGACTGCGCGAGAACTTGTTGTTCCTTGATCAAGGGCGAGAATGTATTTTTTCATAAAAATGCTTTCTTTAATAGTAGTAAAATTAAGAAAAATATAGATATTCCGTTTATAGTAAAAATTAGAAAGCTAATATTCTTCCAATTGAAGAAGAATTTGTTCCCATTTATCCATTTGTTCAAGTGCTTTTTTTAAACGAGGAATAACCAATTCGCTTCTTGAAACAGCTCTATCCATTATTTTTTGTGCACGAAGCATTTCCCTGGAAGCATCATTAGCAATTTTTGCAGTTTTAGTTCCATTGTCTTGAAACCGGGTTTTAATTATTTGCAACATACGACGTGCTTCCACTGCTTCTTTTCTGTTCTTCGATTTGGCTTTTTTTTGATAAGGTAGTAATTCGGCTTTATAATTACTTTCTAAGTATTTAAAGGCTCTTTTTGCTTTTTTGAAGGTATTTAGACTGCTTTCATATTGTTGTGATGCAGCTTGGTATGTGCTGTCAATAGCGTTAAGTTGTTTATCGAAAATAAGAGCTGTTTTTTTATAGCTATCGAAATTCTTTTGTGCTATTTCTTTTTTAGCTTGATTATCTTTATCAACAGTTTGAGCTTTTAAGCTTTGCAAGAAAACTAAAAAGAAGCTGATAAGTAAAGAAATAGACAAACGTAGCATATCAATAAAATTATACGTTTAATAATTTTTGATAAATTCTAAAGTTTTCGTCTTCAAAGCAACAAAAAATAATATGATTAATATTTTTGGGATTTGATTTTTGGAAACTTATTACAGTATGTATAGCTAATTCAGCTGCTCTTTCTTTAGGAAAACCATATACTCCCGTACTAATATTTGGAAAAGCAATAGATTGACACTCAACAGTATCTGCGAGTTGTAAACTTTCCCAATAGGCGGAAATTAGAAGCTTTTCGGCAATATCTACCGGATGAAGCTCATAAATTGGGCCAACAGCATGAATAATATGTTTTGCTTTTAACAAAAAGCCGGGTGTAATTTTAACGAGTCCTGTTTTGCAACCGTTAAATTTTTTACAAGCTTCTAATAATTCCTTTCCGGCAGCTTTATGAATAGCTCCATCTACGCCACCACCACCTAATAAACTGGCATTAGCTGCATTTACAATGGCATCGACTTTCAATTTAGTAATATCAGCCTGAATGAGTTTAATGGTCATTATATTAAGTTTTATATATACTTATTTCTTTTTTCTAAGGTAATCCGAAATTCCGGAAACAAAATCCTCAAAAGAGCTGTATTTTTTTCCGATATACTCCGGATGTAAACCTAATTTTTTGGCATTATTACCAGTATAAGGTCCAAAGCAAACAACAGTTTGTTTGTCAATAAGTTCTGTTGACGTAAGCTTTATTAAGGCTTCAATTTCGGCAGTGCTCGTAAATGCAATTATGTCAATCTTTCCATTTTTAAGTAACTCTATTTCGCTTAAAAAGTTTAGAGAATCGGATAATTGAGTGATATATCCTTCTGCTTTTGTTACGTTTGCTTTTAGTCCTTTGAGATTTCGAATAAAGTTGGGGATAACGTTGGGTTCTGTAAGCCCGATAACCAATGGGGCAACAACTACAATATTTTTCCCCTGAATATTTGGTAATTTTCTTAATGCATCTACAATACCATTAGGACCTGATTCTATTGGTTCAATGGCGGCAATGATATTGTATTTTTCTTTTAGATAATGAATGTCATTTCCAATAGCGCAGAATTTTAGTTCAGAAATATTATTTGAGAATATTGTATCTCGATTTGATTTGTAAAAGAAAGCATCCATAGCTTTACGACTTGGTAAAATTACCCAATCGATATTTTTAGAATGCTGCCAAATACTATCGACATCATGGGTGTTGGGATTTATTATTGTTTCTACACTTGGTAACAGAACCGCTTTTCCTCCGGCTTCTTCAATAATATTTGCAAAACGAAGAGCATAATTGGAGGGAGCAGTAACAAGAATAGTTTTACCGTTTAAAGATTTTTTGGAGCTGTCTTGTGATTTACAGGATGTTAAAAAAATAACTATTGATAATATTATTATGCTTGAAGAGGAGAATATTTTCATCATTTTTTTAATCATATTTGTTTCATTACTATAAGTTGTGCATTTTCATAGCCTACAACTTCTATTTTTTCTCCTTTTTCAATATAGCCTATCTTAGCAACAGCATCGTAGTACGTATTTTCTATTTTTATTTTTCCCGAAGGTCTTAAAACCGTTTGTGCAATTCCTTTAGAACCTAATAAGTTTGCATAAGATGAATCTTTTATACTAAAGCCGTCTTCTTTTTTTTGAACGCTCATTAAGCTTAATGAGCTAAAATGCTCATTGCCAAATAATTTACTCGTTAGGTAGTAAGAAATTATCAAGCCCAAAAGCGAAGCAAGACTAACATAAAGCAAAGAATAAACTAATTTAGTGATATCAGGTATTTCAAAATGAAAACCAACATTACGTACAGTTGCAAGTGCCAAGGAGCCAATAATAAACAGTATTCCCGTAATCCCGCTAATTCCGAAACCCGGAATAACAAAAATCTCGATGGCAAGCAGAATAACACCAGCTATGAAAACAGCAATTTCCCAATGTTCTGCTAAACCTTCAATATAGTGAGGTGCAAAATATAATATTGCTCCTAAGATTGCGGCAGCAAAAGGAAATCCAATGCCGGGAGATTGAAGTTCGAAATAAATTCCTCCAACTATCATCATAATTAAAATACTACTGACCATAGGGTTAATTAAAAAGCGAATAATCTTATCTGTTGCTTTTAGTTCTTGTTTTTTAACTTGATAGTTTTCGATTTTTAGATATTGTAAAAGATCTGTAATGTTTTTTATTTCAGCTTCGCAAAAGCCATTTTCTATAGCTTCGGAGGGTGTGAAAGTGAGAACCATTGTAGAATCGATAAGCCCGGGAATAACAATACGGGGATCTACCATTGCTTGTGCTATTTGTGGATCTCGACCATTTGCTTCGGCAGTAGAACGCATCATGCTTCGCATATACGATTGGTATTTGTCGGGCATTGCTTGTCCTGTTTGGTTTACTACTGTAGCAGCACCAATATTTGATCCGGGAACCATATAAATACTATCGCAGGCGATGGAAATTAAAGCTCCTGCCGAAGCTGCATTGTTGTTAATGAGTACGTAAACAGGAATATCACAATTTAAAATTCGGGTACGTATGGAGTCGGCAGCATCTACTTGTCCGCCGTAGGTATTCATATTGATGATGATTAGTCCGGCATTTAAAGCTTTTGCTTCCTTAAATGCTTTTTGTGTTTTATGCCAAACGGGAGCTGCTATTTCTTCCTGAATATCAAATTGATATATTATTTTGTTTTTATTGTTAACAGTGGTAGAGTCGGTATTTTGACCAGCTGCATAATATCCTGAAAATTCTAAAATAACAAAGAGTAAAAATATATATTTTGATTTCATATTATTGGTTTAAGCGGTTTTGGTATTCAACTTTTTATGTGCTTCGCGATATCTTCGTTTCCAAGCTTTTCGTTTCCAACTTTTACCCCAATCTATATTTGTCCACATACGTTCGTGCAAATAATAAATAATCAACTTAGCAAAAAAATCTATTCCCGTTATCGCTCCGGCAGTTTGTAAGGTTTCGTTCATCGACTTGTCTGTCAGACTTCTAAAAATAACGAATGTTATTATAAAAGTTGTAAACGAAGCTATTATCCTCCAACTTATTGCTTTTAAAAGACTTCGTAATGGTGATTCTTTTAGTCTTTTATCTTTTTTTGAGTGTTTCATACTTATACTTTATCAAAGATAGTGAATAATACTTAGTATAGTTTGAGTTATGTTAATTGTATTAAAAGTGATTTTTTATCTGAATTAGAAATTCTTCTGAGATATTTTTGTTTACTGCAACAATTTCTTCTCCAAAAAGATAATCTTCTTTACCTGAAAAATCAAAGACTTCTCCTCCTGCATTTTTAACCAAAATAATGCCGGCTGCAATATCCCAAGAGTTTAGTCCATATTCGTAAAAGCCTTCGTAGCGCCCACAAGCAACATAGGCTAAATCAACAGCAGCAGAGCCTAAACGTCTGACTCCACGACTGTTTCTCATTAAATAGACAAAAAATCGCATAAAGTTATCGAGTTTACCATAATCCTGATAAGGAAAACCTGTAGCGAATAGTGAATGGTCGACATTTGTAATTGAGGATACGTGAATCTCTTTTCCGTTGAGATAGGAGGGAGCTCCTTTCCAAGTATAAAAACATTCGTCGAGATTAGGTTCGTAGATTACGCCTAAAATTAATTCGTTATTTTTTTTGAGAGCGATACTAACGGAATAAAGTGGTACCCCGTGGATGAAGTTTGTTGTCCCATCAAGCGGATCAACAATCCAATTGTAAGTTTCTCCAACTTTAGTACTTGTTCCTTCTTCGGCAATAAAGCCGGAATCAGGAAGTAGTTTACTTAGAGCTTCAACTATCTGTTTTTCTGCTTCTTTATCAACGTGAGTAACGAGGTTATGAAGGCCCTTTTCCTCTACATCGCTTTGCTTAAGTATTTTAATTTCTTTTAAAAGAAATTGACCAATGTTTTTGCTTAATTCAACAACCTTACGGGTAAGCAACTGATAATCATCCATAGACAAAAAATGAGAACAGAAAAAGTATTTAAATTTTCTCTGATACGATTTTACTTGTCAAATGTAATTAAAAAGTCGCCATTATCGTCTATATTATTAAGATAAACTTTTTCAATCGTATTGACTTTTTTTGGATTGTAAACTGCTTTTACCTGTATGTAATTTTCGGTAAATCCCTGAATAAAATCTTTGTTTTTTCTGTCTTCCCAAAGTATGGAAGCTTGAGTATCAAAATTTTCTTTATGAAAGAGTCTCGCTTTTCTCTCTCCCAAATTATGTAGTTTTTCGCTCCGTTCTTTTTTCACTTTTGATGAGACTTTGTTGCTAAACTGCTTGGACTTTGCTTCCGGTCTGTCAGAATAAGTAAAAACGTGCAAGTAGGAGACAGGGAGCTCATTAATAAAATCATGTGTGTTCATAAAATCTTCGTCTGATTCTCCCGGAAATCCAATGATAACATCGGCTGCAACACAGGCATTGGGAAGTAGGTTTTTTATTTTTCGTACACGATCGGCAAAAACTTTTCTTTGGTATTTGCGTTTCATCAGACTTAGTATTTTATCCGATCCTGACTGAAGAGGGATATGGAAATGGGGCATAATTACTTTAGATTTGGCCACCAATTCAATAATCTCATCTGTCAGGAGGTTAGGCTCTATTGAGCTTATCCTGATTCGTTTTATGCCTTTTAGTTTTTCTAGTTCCTGCAAAAGTTCAAAAAGGCTACTTCCATCTTTTTCGCCAAAAGTGCCAATATTAACTCCTGTTAGAATAATCTCTTGAGTCCCTTGATTAGCAATAATTTTCGCTTCATTTATCAGGTTTTCAATACTGTCGTAGCGACTACGGCCACGAGCATAAGGAATAGCGCAAAAAGTACAGAAATAATCGCAGCCGTCTTGTATTTTTAAAAAGCTTCTGGTACGGTCGCCTAAAGAATATGAAGGAGAAAAAATCTTACTTTGATTAATATTTCCTGTAATGGTATAACAATTGTCGTATGTTTTTTCTACATGCTCTAGCAGTTTGTATTTTTCTTCATTACCTAAAATGTAATTGACGCCATCAAATTTTTGCATTTCCTCAGGTCGTAATTCGGCATAACATCCCACAAGAGCAATTTGAACGTTTGGATTTTTTTTTCGTACTTGTTTTATGAGCGATTTACATTTCTTTTCAGCATTATCGGTAACGGTACAAGTGTTAATTACAAAGAGATCGGCTGTTTCTTTGTTTTCTGCTTTTTCATATCCTTTTTCGTAAAAAGAACGGGCAATAGTAGAAGTTTCTGCAAAATTTAATTTACAGCCAAAAGTATGGAAAGCTATTTTTTTAGGTTTTGAATTCATCGGGGCAAAGATAGAAAAAGGTGTCGGAGAATTTTATACACTTTTTGTTAATCAGAGTAATTAACATAAATTTTGTCTTTGTTTAGCTTAAAGTTGATTTGTAAATGTAATTAATCTTATTTTGTTTTCAACTTTAGACTTAAAAAAGCCATATCTTCTTTTGAAAATATGGCTTTAGGTATACTATCTGACAAATATTGTGTTATAAGTGATGTTTCATTTGAGCATCCATAACAGAAACCATAATCATATTAACTATTTCGTTAACACTACTTCCCATTTGTAGTACATGAGCCGGTTTATTCATGCCATTTAGTACCGGACCAATAAGTTCGAAGCCTGAAGTTTTTTGAAGTAACTTATAAGCTATGTTAGCCGCTTCAAGACTAGGGAAAATTAATGTATTAACACGTCTTCCAAGTATTTGAGAGAAAGGAAAACTCTCCTCCATTAGTTTTTGATCAAGAGCAATATTTGCTTGTATCTCACCATCAACATGTAGTTTTGGATATTTTTGGTGCAGCATTTCTACGGTTTTTTTAATCTTAGCAGTTTTTTCATCGCTTGCCGAACCGAAATTAGAATATGAAAGCATGGCTATATTTGGCTCCATATTAAAACCTTTTACCATTGCAGCAGTTTGTAATGTAATCTCCATAAGTTCCTCCGACGTAGGATTTTTATTTACTGTACAATCGCTTAGGAAAAGAGGACCGTCTTTTGTTAATAGAATATATGTGCCACTTACAATATTTTCATTTTCTCTTTTGCCAATAACTTGCAAAGCAGGTCGTATAGCAGAAGGATAGTTACTTGTTAATCCTGATAGAAAAGCATCGGCAAAACCGTTTTCAACTAACATAAGACCGTAATAAGTTGATGATTTTAATTTTTCTTTTGCCGATTTTAAAGTCATCCCGTTACGTCTGCGTTTTTCGAAGAGTTGTTGAGCATAAGGTAGATTTCTTTTTTTCTCTTCCTTGGATTTCATATCAATGATTTCCACGTTTTTCAACTCTAGTTCGTTTTCTTTAATAAGATCTATGATTTTCTTTTTGTCACCAAGTAGGACAGGGGTAGCAAGTTTTTCATTCACTGCAATTTCTGCAGCTTTTAATGTGCTATAGTGTTCAGCATCAGCTAATAATATTCGTTTCGGATTGTTTTTACAAGCCGTTTTCATTTGATGTTTAACAGGATTGGTTAATCCCATTCGTTTTATTAACTCATCTTCGTATTTGTCCCAGTCTTTAATAGGATTGCGTGCTACGCCCGATTCCATTGCTGCTTTTGCAACCGCTTTTGCAACAACCGTTATCAGTCGAGGGTCGGTAGCTTTAGGAATTATATAATTCTTTCCAAATTTTAGATTATGGATACCAAATGCAATATTTACTTCTTCAGGAATAGGTTCTCTTGTCAGAGCTGCAATAGCTTTGGAGGCTGCAATTTTCATTTCATCATTAATACCGGTAGCTTTTACATCTAATGCACCCCTGAAAATATAAGGAAATCCAAGTAGGTTATTAATTTGATTGGGATAGTCGGAACGCCCTGTGCCCATAATGATGTCAGGCCGGGTATTTGTAGCTTCTTCGTAAGATATTTCCGGTGTAGGATTTGCCATAGCAAAAACTATAGGGTTGTCAGCCATTGTTAGCAGATATTCTTTTTTTAAGACTCCGCCAGCAGATAAACCAAGAAATATATCAGCTCCTTTAATTCCTTCTGCTAGTGTATGAATATTTTTATCTGTGGCAAATTTGCTGTTTACTATGCTTAAATCTGTTCTATCTTTAGTAAGTATGCCTTTAACATCCGACATAATGATGTTTTTAGGGTTTACACCAAGATTAATATACATTTGTGTGCAAGCGCAGGCTGCTGCTCCTGCACCACTAACGAAAAGTTTAATTTTACTTATGTCTTTACCAACAATTTCCAAAGCATTCATTAATGCAGCACCTGTAATAATTGCTGTTCCATGTTGGTCATCGTGCATAACAGGTATATCAAGAGCTTCTTTTAATTTTCGTTCTATCTCAAAACATTCAGGAGCTTTTATGTCTTCAAGGTTGATGCCGCCAAAAGTAGGAGCAATGGCTTTTACTACTTCTACAAATTTATCAGGATCTTTTTCGTCGACTTCAATATCAAATACATCAATATCGGAAAATACTTTGAAAAGCAAGCCCTTACCTTCCATTACTGGTTTTCCTGCATCAGCACCAATATTTCCTAATCCCAAAACTGCTGTACCATTAGAAATAACTGCTACCAAATTTCCTTTGTTAGTGTATTTGTATATATCGTGGGGATTTTCTTGTATTGCTAAACACGGGTATGCAACGCCGGGTGTATATGCTAATGATAAATCTTTTTGAGTGGAATAAGGCTTAGTGGGAACAACCTCTGTTTTACCCGGTCTTCCCTCTGAGTGATACTCAAATGCTTGTTTTTTTAATAACTTTTCCATTATTTTAATTTTCTTTATTCGTGTTGCGATTTAATATCGCTAATTATCAGTATTTTACTGATCCTGTTCTGAATGCAAAAATACAGAAATTAGAACGTTAATTTTTGCCTTGATTGTATAGTATAGCACATACAAATATTTAATAAAATGTAAATTTTTATGATAAATGACGTACTTTTATATTCCGTATGACACTTTAGCTTTTTTGGAGATTTATTAGTTCTCCCAAATATTACAAAATAAACAAAATGAAACGGTTTCTAGCTCTACTACTAATTCTTCTGATTTTTTCTCAAAACTTAAAATCTCAAAATGAAGATTTGCAAACAAGTCGCTTTGAGCTAAGCATAATGCCTTATTCCTTAATTGATTATAATCCACGTTTGCGTCTTGGGTTCGAATATTATTCAAGTGATAAGTTGGGCTATAGCATGGATTTTGGTATTGGAGCAGGCAATAGCATTTTTAATCAGGTATTTGAACGTGAAAAGAGTCAAGGTTATGCTTTGTATGAGTTTAGAGCAGAGTTAAAATACTTCTTCGTTCTCAAAGAATACATCGCTTTTTATGTTGGTCCCGAGTTTTTCTTCATCACAACAGAGGATGTTTTAGAATATGGTTGGTATCGAAAAGAAGATTATCCCCAACAAAATGATCTTGATATGATTACGAGTTATGACCGCGCTGATTTTTATAGGCAAAAGTATGGAATGCATATAAAAGCAGGTTTAAAATTAATTGCTTTTAAAAGAGTTGATTTTGATTTCTATACAGGAATAGGAGTCGCGTATAGAATTGTAGAGTATAGAAATGTTAATAATCCTGTAGACGAGAAGTATCGTATATTAAGTGATTTATGGTCGGAGCACCATGCTTCCGAAGGAGAATCATTTTTATTTCATATCGCATTGGGAATAAAAGTTGGGATTATACTGTGGGAAAAATAATAGCATAATAGCTTTCTACTGCAAGGTAAATTTAGTATATTTGGTCTGTATAAAATATTGCTTAGAAGTTACAAGGGGAAAGAAAAAGCAATATGCGTTAAATTATAGGGTTCGTAAGTTTGTTCAAATTAATTTGATCGATGTAAAACTCGATAGTTAAAACCTGAAAACATATTATGCAAAAACGTATCCCCATTTTATTCGTCGTTTTATTAATAATAAATTCAAACCTGTATTCGCAGCATTATAGGAATGTTGACAATATAGTAAAAACCTATCCGCAATCGATTAAGAAACTAGAAGATTTAACAGATTTAATTAATCAAGATTTTAGTCTGACCGATGAAAAAGCCAGGGCAGTATATAGATGGATTACCTCTAATATTGCTTATGATACAGAAGCCGAATCATCTTTGCAAAAGCGCTATTCATTTTCAGATTCATCTCAGATTGCTACCATCGAAAGGAAGATAAGAGCTAAATGGGCCAAGCAATGTGTGAGATCAGGAAAGGCTGAATGTGAGGGGTATGCAACACTTTATAAATGTTTTTGCGATTTAGTTGGTGTGGAATGTGTGATAATTCCGGGAAATACAAAAAGGCATGAAGATGATATTGGAGATTCATCATTAAAGACTAATCATGCTTGGAATGCCGTAAAAATAGATGGTGAGTGGAAATTTGTTGATGTAACTTGGGGTGCCGGATATATAGATTATTCTACTAATACTTTTTATCGTGTTTTTGATAAAACATATTTTTTAGCTTCTCCTGATAGGTTTTTTTACAACCATTTTCCAAATGATACCTCTTATTTATTTGTGAATAGAACAGTTGAGGAATATATTGACTTACCTCTTTATTATAGTGAATTTTTAAAGTTGGATTATGAAATTATAGAGCCTGATTATGGTATTATAAGAGTAAAGGGAGGTGATCTTGTTTCATTTAGGATTAAGTCTCTAAAAGGAGTAGAGTCATTATCTTATTCCTTTGATGAAGATATTTTATATGATATTAAAGTTTATAAGGATGATGGAGATTATGTTTTTAAGATTCAATTTCCTGAAGAACAAAGAAGTATTTTAAATCTATATTATAAAAGGAGAGGATTTGTTACTTTTAAAATAGAGAATATTTAGATATAGCATTGATTCTTGATCCTGCATTAAACGCCGTATATAACATTTCTTCAGGAGTCTGTCTGCCGTGAAAAACACTTATTTTAATGGAAATTGTTTGCTTTTTCATAAGAATATTGAAATAATTTATGCGTAAAAATTAGGTGTTATATTGTAATTATAGGTATAAAAATAAATAATTACGGAATAATAGCTATGGATAATTACGGGTATGAAAACAAAAAGGAAACAAAATTCAAATCTCATTCGATAGGGAAACTTAAAAGAACTAAATGCAGCTTGCTTTTTTTAAAGAGGGGAAGCCTTCTTTTTTGTGTTCGGATTTGAAGAGCATTAAAATAAACCACTCATTTTGTGGGCAATTTAAAATATTAATGTAACTTTGGAAATATAGTATTATTAGCGCATTATACCAATGACATATTTAATTATAAATCTTTCCGGTTTTAAACGTTTAAAAACATTTTTTAATGATTGATATTCAAATATTTTCTTCTTTAAGAAGTTTGCGTAACAGTTAATGTATGTGTAATTTATATGTAAATAAGTTGGTAGTAGAAAATGAAAAATGAAAAAGTCAAATGATAAATTTTCAAATATTTCTGATTCGTTGATAAATAAATGGCAAGAAATTGCAAATTTATTGGTCAATATTATTGGTATTCCTGCGGCTTTAATAATGAAAACCGAAAATGAATACATGGAAGTATTTATTTCGAGTAAAACCGAAGATAATCCATATAAAGCGGGAGATAGGAGAGAGTGGTACGGTCTTTATTGCGAAACAGTAATTAAATCTCAAAAAAAACTATTTATTCAAAATGCACTTAAAAATAAAAACTGGAACAATAATCCTGATATAAAACTCGGAATGATTGCATATTTGGGATATCCTATTAATTTTCCTGATAGTACACCTTTTGGAACAATTTGTATTCTTGATAATAAGGAGAATAAATTCAGTAAAACATACGAACAGTTAGTACTTACATTTAGAGATATTATTGAAAATGATTTATTACAACTTGATGCTATCCAGGCAAAAACAATAGAATTTGACAATATCCTTCGCAAAAAAAATAAACTACTGACAATTGCCAAAGATAGGGCAAAAAAAAACAAATTAAAGTATAAGTTCCTTTCATCCGTTTCTTTTGAAGGAATAATTATACACGATAAAGATGGTGATATTGATGTGAATAGGTCTTTCAAAAAACTGCTTGGATATTCAAAAAAAGACTTAAGCGGAAAAAAATTAATTGAACTTTTGGTTTCTGAGAAATTTAAGAGAATTGCTTATGAGAACTTTAATAAAAACTACGCCCCACCGTACGATTTAGAGCTTGTTAAAAAAGACGGTTCGGTAATTCAGGTTGAAGTAGAATCGAGAAATACTAAAACCGCATCAGGACAGATAGTTCGTGTAACAGCCATTAGGGATATAAGCAGACGTAAGGAATCAGAAAAAAAACTTGCAACGCTTTCAACAGCAGTAATGCAAAGCTCCATTTCTATTGTAATTACCGGAGCTAAGGGGAATATCGAGTATGTCAATCCTGCATTTACCAAAATATCAGGCTATACGGCACAGGAAGTCATTGGGCAAAATCCCCGCATTTTAAATGCCGGATTACTACCCAAAGAAATTTATGTCGAAATGTGGAATACAATTACAAAAGGTAATATCTGGAAAGGCGAATTATGTAATAAAACAAAACACAATAAAATATTTTGGGAAAGGGTTATTATCACTCCCACATTTGGTGATGACAAAAAAATAGTAAATTATCTTGCTATAAAAGAAGATATAACCGCACAAAAAAAACAGTATAAAATTACAGAAAGAGAAAAATTATTTAATGAAAATCTTATTGATTCCTTACCCGGTATATTCTTCTTATATGAGTATATAAACAACGAAGCAAGGCTAATTAAATGGAACAAAAACCATGAAGAATTGCTTGGCTATACCACTGAAGATTTACAAAATATGGCTGCAATTGACCTATTTCCGCAAAATGATTTAAAGATTTTAACAAGAGAAATAGAAAAAATGGTGAGGGGAAATGAAATAAATGTAGAATTAAATGTTAAACATAAAAGGGGGTATGTAATTCCTTATCTTTTTGATGCATTAAGTTTTAAAGACAATGAAACACTTTTTTTTACAGGAATTGGGGTTGATATTAGCAAAGGTAAAAAAACTGAACAAGAATTAGTAAGAGCCAAAGAAAAAGCAGAAGAATCCGACCGTTTAAAGTCAGCATTTCTAGCTTCAATGAGCCATGAAATAAGAACGCCTCTAAATTCTATTATTGGGTTTTCAAACATAATAGCTGAAAGCTCTGATAATCCCCAATTTGAAGGCTTTTCAAATATAATTAATAAACAAAATGATTTACTGTTACAGCTTGTAAACGATATTTTGGATTTTTCTAAATTCGAAGCTGGGATTATAGAAACTACACATCAAAAATTTAGTATTAACAATATTGTTGAAAATGTTTTAAATACCTTTAAATTAGAATGTCCAAGTAATATCGAATTAATTCCAAAGAAATTAGCCGATTCTTTAATCATTATTAGTGATGAGGTACGACTTATGCAAGTTTTTACTAACCTTATTTCCAATGCTTTCAAGTTTACTGAAAATGGAAAAATAACTTTTGGCTTTGATTTAGATGAACACTTAGAGATAAGAGGTTTTGTTAAGGATACCGGGAAAGGGATTCCAAAAGATAAACAAAGCATAATTTTTGAGCGCTTTACAAAACTTGATAAGTTTACACAAGGAACGGGCTTAGGATTGGCAATTGTAAGGTTTATTATTGAAACAATGGGAGGTAAAATCTGGATAGAGTCAGAACCCGGAAAAGGTTCATGTTTTTATTTTAAAATTCCATTTAAAATAGATGTCCCGAATAATTTAAAAAAGAAAAGTAAATTACAAGCAGATATGTCTGAAAATATCAGCTCGGGAGCCACAATTTTGATTGCAGAAGATAATGAAAGTAACTTTCTGTATTTAAAAGAATTACTAGGCAGATATGAACTTAATATTCTTTATGCTGCCGATGGTAAGAAAACTGTAGAAATGTGTAAAGCAAATACTGATATAGCTCTCGTGTTGATGGATATAAAAATGCCATTACTTAATGGGTATGAGGCCACAAAACAGCTTAAAAAGATATTCCCTCAATTACCTGTCATTGCACAAACAGCTTATGCTTCAGATAATGACAGAATTAAAGCAAAAGAAGTCGGTTGTGATGATTATATCTCAAAACCGATTAGGAGGGAAGTTCTATATGAAATACTGGAAAAATATTTATAATGCATAGACAAACTGTGTCAGACTGCGCAATAACCTCTAATTTTCAATAAATCCAAAATAACTTCCAATTTTTGATAAAATCAACACTTATCAGCAAGCGTATCTAATTTATTGTAAATAATATCAAATTTCTTTTATTAACCTGTGTTCGAGATAAGCAATAATCTAAAAAAGAATGAGTTGGCAGGATTCAGCTTTAGTTTCGTATTTTATACTTGGTTTTTTAGGTAAGAAAGAATATGCAATAAGTCCTGAAATCATATTGGTCAAAAAGTTAGCGAAGCTTCTGTGACGAGAATGTTCAACTTGACATATATTTTTCAATACATCGTTAATCGTTTCGATAACAGATCGTTTACGAAGCATAATTTTATCATACATTTCACCTTTATTATTTACAACTATATGTAGTTTAAATCCAAAGAAGTAGCCTATTGTTGATTTTTCTCTTTGTGCAATATCTTTAAAAACCTTATGATTGAAAATTCTCTTATTCTTACATACTCGAATAGGTGTTGAATCAACAAAAGCAATACCTGTACTTTTTCCAAGTCGAAGTGTTTTTAGAAATATGGTCATTGGAAGCAGTACTTTTTGTTGAAGTTCTACGAACCTGTTATAAGAAACAGTTTCCGGGAAATAATCTTGAAGATGCTTTTATAAAACCTAATATTTGTTATTTGCAAATCTAAAGGTTTGCTCTGATGTATTTGGTTTTATGGAACATAAGTATGAACGGGTTAATCTTGCGTTCAGTAGGTATAAAAAGAGCAAAAGGAATAATTGGATTGATTAATTTCACCTATAATTTATTTAGATACGAACAAGTTGTTAGATTAAACATTGTGTAGTTAGTTAGTTAGTTAGTTAGTTAGTTAGTTAGTTGAAAATATTTATTGTTTTTTATTCAAATATGAAATTTTAAAAAAAAGTAATTTTTAGAATCCACTTTATGATATTTTTTCGTATACTGTAGGGCAAAACTTTTAATTTTTTTGTTATGAAAGACGGAAATTTAAAAATAGGATTGATAAGTTTGTTATTTCTGATATCAAATTTCGTTTACGGACAAATTGTTAAAGAATATTCGTTTACCGTACCCTCACGCGGCGAAAAAGTTTTTGAAATTACGGTTCCCGAAGGAGCAAAGTCCGTAAAAGCAGTAATAAGCGGACAAACGGAAATGGTCGGCTCGGAAATAATAGGTTCCGACGGCAAAACTGTTTTGAGTAAAAATTCGACATGGTCTAATATGTCAAATTGGCGAGCGGATTTAAAATGCTCGGCATCTGTTGCAGAAAACGACAGGCAAAAACCGGGAGTGTGGAAAATTAAAATAATCGGGCAAGTGCATAAGAGCAAAGCGGAAAAAATAA
>JAGGWH010000164.1 GCA_021157585.1 Bacteroidales bacterium
ATTTAGAATCTTTGGAATATAGCGCTGGAACTTCTTGAATTAAAGTCGCAGCTTCATTGGTTTGACTGTATAAAAAAGAATTATAACGATAAGCATTCTCAGCCATTTGCTTTTCCAGCCAAAGTGTAATATTTGCTTTTAAAGAATGTTCGGGATCGCTACAGCTATCGCAAACCAAACGTAAAATCTTTCTAGCCGAGGAAATAATATCTTTTCGTAAAGGCTCGCCTAAAATGGCTAAATCCTTTTTTATTTTATCTATTTGAGGTGTTTTACTACAGTGGCAAGTCGCAATATTAGCAACCTCCAAAAACTCATCACGTTCTTTTTTGATGGGATTGAGGTTAGCTTTCCAAGCTGTTTTCTTGGCTTCTTTTGCTCGCTTTTTGGAATTATTTTCTATTTCATTCAATTCTTCTGATGAAGCTATTCCTTGTTCAATAATCCATTCGCGCATACGCAAAATCCCATCAAAATCTTTTTCCCACTGCAATCGTTCTTCCGATTTATAACGTTCGTGCGAACCCGATGTGGAATGCCCTTGCGGCTGTGTAACTTCGGTAATGTGAAACAAAACAGGATTATGTTCTGCACGACAATGATCGATTCCCTCTTTGTAGATTTCCACCAAATTGGCATAATCCCAAGCTTTTCCTTTTAATATTTTAAAGCCTTTTCCTTTTTCGTTATTTTCGAAACCACTCAAAACTTCAGAAATATTTTGTTTGGTTGTTTGATATTTATTGGGAACTGAAATTCCCCAACCATCGTCCCAAACAGAAATAGCCATTGGGACTTGCATTACACCCGCAGCATTGATAGTTTCCCAAAAATGGCCTTCGGAAGTTGAAGAGTCACCAATAGTTCCAAAAGCTACTTCGTTTCCTTTATGAGTAAAGGAATCAAAGGCATGCAAATCCGTATTCTCTTTAAATAATTTAGAGGCTAAAGCCAATCCCAATAAACGAGGCATTTGCCCAGCAGTAGGCGAAATATCTGCACTGGAATTTTTTTGTTCCATCAAATTCTTCCACTGCCCATTTTCATCTAAACTACGTGTGGCAAAATGATTGTTCATCAAACGTCCACCATTGGCAGGACTATTCTTTGTATTCGTATCGCCATACAGTTGAGCGAAAAACTCTTCGGGCTCCATCATCCCAGCGGCAAGCATAAATGTTTGATCGCGGTAGTATCCTGAACGCCAATCGCCTTTTTGAAAAACCTTGGCCATTGCCAGTTGTGGAATTTCTTTTCCATCGCCAAAAATGCCAAATTTAGCTTTTCCTGTTAGGACTTCTCTACGGCCCAAAAGGCTCAGTTGCCGACTTAAGTTGGCAATATAAAAATCGTTTAAAACTTCTGATTTATAGTCGTTTATATATTTATTTTTAATTTTAGTCATTTAAATTCATTCTAAATAAGTCCTGCAAAAGTACAGAAAATTATCGGGCTTTTACAGAAGTCTTAATTCACCAGAAAACGAGGCTTTAAAAAACGAAATTCTCTTTTAATTGAAGCACGCTAACATGCTGCATTTGCCAATGCCGGATTACCTCATCCACAAAAATATCGCGAACGCAAATAATCCAATTCTTATTCGGTGTTTTAATTAAGTCCGTAAAAATAGAAGCCCACAAATGACCTTTTATATCCAAGTTGCCAATTTCATCCAAAATAATCCAGTCGTTTTCCTGAGTAGCCAAGCGCAAAATTCTTTCTCCTTCTTGAATTGCTTTGGGATTAAAATAAAAGGTCTTAATTTTTATCCAACTTTCTATTGAATCTCTTCTGGCAAAAGATATTTCTTGATTAGTTTGAATATCTATCAAATTGAATCCGGAACGGACATTGTTTTCCCAAAAACCTTGAGCAATAAAGCCTCCAACACTCTCTCCTTTAGCTTTAAGTTGACTTACAATTTCTATGCAACGCGTAGTTTTGCCTTCTCCTTGTTCTCCTGATAAAATAATAATTTGCTTAGGCATAATCACGAATTAGCTGTTCTACTAGTTTGGGTAAACCGATGCCCGCTTTTTCAGCAATCGTAGTGAGATTAGATCGATAAGCTTGTTGTTCAGCATTGGGGTCGACATAAAAAACAGGCGTATCTTCAGGTACATAATCAATTAGTCCAGCTGCCGGATAAACCACCAGGGAAGTACCAACAATGATTAAAATATCTGCTTGTCGGACAATAGAAGCAGCTATTGAGATATTAGGAACAGCTTCGCCAAACCAAACAATATGAGGGCGAAGTTGAGAGCCTTTTTCGCATAAATCCCCTTTTTTCAATTCCCAATGCTTGAGTTCATAGACCAGATTTTCATCCACTGTACTTCTCACTTTTTTGAGTTCACCGTGTAGATGAAGAACTTTTGAAGACCCTGCTCTTTCGTGCAAATCATCTACATTTTGGGTTACTATCTCCACATCGAAATATTTTTCCAAATCGACTAAAGCTTGATGTCCGGCATTAGGCTCTACCTCAAAAAGTTGCTTTCTTCGGATATTATAAAACTCCAAGACCAAATTCATATCGTTTTGCCAGGCAATTGGACTTGCTACTTCTTCGATACGGTGATTACGCCATAAACCATTAGCATCACGAAAAGTGGAGATTCCACTTTCAGCACTTATGCCTGCTCCACTTAAAATAATTATTTTTTTCATTTAAAACAAAGATAAAGAAATTGCAGAAGTAATATAAAACCAAAAAACAGGGTTTTGTATTGTTTGGCTAAAGCCCAGAACCTGAATTTATCAATTACCCCTGACTTAAGTCAGGGGTAATACAATGTGTGACAAATCGGGCTTTAGCCCAAAAAGTTAATCCCCAAAAATAAGGCTTCGGCACATCGACACTTCGACGAGCTCAGTGTAAACAGGCTCAGTGTATACTTCGATAAACTCAACGTAACGCTTCGGCTTCGCTCAACGTAACACTTCGGCTTCGCTCAGCGTAAAAAAAAGCCTTCCTACAAAGGCAGGAAGGCTTCCAAATATTATGTTTAGAATGATTAGAACAGTTTCATATCGTCTAAAACTTTCATAACCTCTTTAACGGCAACAGAAGAGCTGTCTAATAATGCTTGTTCAGCTTCATCAAGTTCAACTTCAAGAATTTGCTCAATACCGTTTTTACCTAATTTAACAGGAACACCAAGAGCAACATTTTCTTGTCCGTATTCACCTTCTAACATAGTACAAACAGGGAAGATTCTTTTTTGGTCTTTAATAATAGCTTCGCACATTTGAGCAGCAGCTTGTCCCGGAGCATACCAAGCAGAAGTACCTAAAAGTTTAACGATTTCTCCGCCACCTCCTTTAGTTCTAGCAACAATAGCATCTAATTTATCAGCATCTATAAGTTGAGTTACGGGAATACCGGCAACAGTGGTATAACGTGGTAGTGGAACCATAGTATCGCCATGACCACCCATCAATAATGCTTGAATATCTTTAGGAGACACATTTAATTCTTCTGCTAAGAAAGAACGATAACGAGCTGTATCTAAAATACCGGCCATACCAAATACTTTATTTCTTGACTTTTTCGAAGTTAAGAAAGCTGCATAAGTCATAACATCAAGAGGATTAGCTACAATCACAATAATTGCATCAGGAGAATGTTTTACAACATTTTCTGTAACCGACTTAACAATTTTAGCATTAGTAGAAATTAAATCGTCTCTACTCATACCCGGTTTACGAGGCATTCCTGAAGTAATAACAACTACATCAGAATTTGCTGTTTTAGAATAGTCATTTGTAGATCCAATTATTCTTGAATCAGATAAGCGAATAGGAGAAGTTTCCCACATATCAAGAGCTTTACCTTCTGCAAAATTCTCTTTAATATCGATAATAACAATCTCATTAGCAATTTCATTTTGTGCTAGGGTATCGGCAACTGTAGCACCAACATTTCCTGCTCCAACAACGGTAATTTTACTCATTTTTATAGATTTTTATAGGTTTTTTTAAAAGATTTTATTTCTACAAAACAAAGATAGCCAAATTTGTAATGTATGCATAAGATTTATAATAGCTATAAATCATAATTTGAACTGATATAAATAGATGCTTTGATAAACCGCTGATATAAAAATAAGAGAATTCCAGTCTGTTACGAGATAGGAATTCTCTTTAAGATTTTATTTCCAATCGGGTATTCTACCTTCGGTAATTGGGGCACCAAGCTCATCTAATTTTTTATCCATCTCATCAAATTTAAGCTTTAAAGATTTTACTTTTTGAAGTAAAATGCTAAAATCATCAGAAGCGATTTTAAAATTCTTTTTTGCAGAATCCGGAATATTTGATGTTGAATTGTAAATATCGTAAATGGCACTACTTGCTCTCCTCCTTAAACTTAGCATTTCATCTAAATCAAGTACAGCATAATCACTATCACCATTCATAATAATCTGAAGTTTTAAGAGGCTCTTCTCAAGTTCCATAATCTCTTTAAATAAATTTACAGCCTTTGTTCCAGAAAGTCCTTTAGTTGCAGCTTTATACGGATTAATTTTTTTATTCAAACCGCGCAACTCCATATTTACCGCTGAAATTGCATTATTTAATTTCAGTGCTTTTTGTTTAAAAGTAACCAGCTCTTCACGATTTTCTGCAGGAAGACTTCTGTTATTTATTTCTTTTAATTCAAATGATTTAGGAGCTGTTAGTTTTGTAATTACACCATTTTCGTTTTTACTCAGACTAACCCGATATTTACCCGGCACAACAAAAATACCGGCAGATGAAAGTCCTTTGCTTTGAGAAGCATCATTCTCACTCACTAAACCGGTAGATGGATATTCCATATCCCATAATATTTTGTTTAAACCTGCTTTTAATGGAGCACGCAATTCACGAATGAAATCGCCATCTTCATTCTCAATAGTATAAATTAAATAATCATCTTGCTCCTCTTTTTCGGCTTTATATTCTTCCAATGTTGGATAAAGAATTAATTTTCCTTCTTTAAAAGCTGTTTTTTCCTTTTTCTGACGTTCAGATTTTAAGCTGCTTGAACCTTCTTTAATCCAGCTTATGAATTCAACGCCTACCTTTGGGTTAGGTGTGGTATAAAATGTTTCGCCTTGGAAACCTTTTTCTTTACTTCCCAACCACCCAAGTGGACGCCAAGTTTTAAACATTTTACCATCTTTAATATTAAATAAATAAGCTTCTTTATCCAGTACTTCATTTGTCAGCTCACGTAATGGAGCATAATTATGAAGAATGTAGAACCCACGGCCAAAAGTGGCTAAAACCAAATCGTTTTCACGTTCTTGAATAGCCATATCACGTACGTTTATAGTTGGCAATCCGGTTGAAAATTTCTTCCAGTTTTTCCCTTCGTCCAAACTTACAAATACACCATATTCTGTACCTGCAAATAATATATTAGCTTTGATATGATCTTGTTCTAAAGCATACACAGCACCTTTTTCTGGTAGATTTGATGAAATATTTGTCCACGTTTTTCCTTTATCCGCACTACGATATACATAAGGTTTAAAATCACCACTTTTATGATTATTAAAAACTGCATAAACTACATTTACATCGTGTTTGGAAGCAATCAAATCATAGACATAAGTATTGGCAGGAACGCCTGGAAAACTATTCACTTTACGCCAGGTTTTTCCATCATCTTCAGTAATATTGATTTGACCATCATCAGTTCCGGCATAAATTAATCCTTGTTGTAAACGAGATTCATCCAAAGAAACAACAGAACCGTAACGTGATGTTGAACCATTTTTAGCCACAGCATCCATTGGCCACCATTTGCCCATTAAAGGCCATTTATTCCGATCTATATTTTGATCGAGTTCCCCAGAAATCACTTCCCAAGAATCGCCTCTATCTGTACTTTTAAACAATTTATTTGCCGCAAAATACAATGTTTTATGATCGTGCGAACTGATTAAAAGCGGAGCATCCCAATTGAAATTATATTGCGCTTCTCCCTTGCGCGCTTTTGGTGTTATGCTTACAGATTCTCCACTTTTCTTATCAACACGTTCAAGACTCCCATATTGTGCTTGAGCATAAACAATATTTGGATTTTTTGGATCAATAGCCGACTCAAAACCATCACCGGTTACAGTAACTAACCATTCGTAGGAATGTACACCATGATCAGAAAGATTTTGTGAAGGACCAACAAGGCTATAATTATCTTGTGTACCACCAGCCACATTATAAAATGGATAAGCATTATCAACAGTAACTTTATAAAACTGGGTTACTGGTAAATTGGTAAAGAAACGCCAAGTATCACCTCTATCAAAAGTTTCATAAACACCACCATCTGTTCCTTCTATATGATGCAAAGGATTATTTGGGTCGATCCACAAAGCGTGATTATCGTAATGCTTGCTTCGCTCTCCACGATCTTCAAAAGTTTTTCCTCCATCAATAGAAACCTGAGTGAAAGTATTATTGAGATAAACTCTGTTTTCGTCCACGGGGTCTGGAACCACTTCTTGATAATAATTTCCACTTGTAGAAACACTATTCATCTTTTGCCAACTTGCTCCACGATTTGTGCTTTTATAAAAACCACCTTGACCTCTTTGCGCTTCAACAATAGCATAAATAATTTCAGGATTGGCAGGAGAAATAGCCATTCCTATTCTCCCTTTATCGCCCGATGGCAATCCCTTATTAATTTTATTCCAGCTTGCACCGCCATCCGTAGATTTATAAATCCCTGATTCTGGTCCACCACCTAAATAAGTCCATTGTTTGCGGATACGCTGATGAGCAGTTGCGTACAAAACTTTACTGTCTCTTGGATCCAAATGAATTTCATTAAATCCAGTCATATCGCTGACAAACAAAATACGCTCCCAATTTTTTCCTCCATCGGTAGTTTTATATATTCCACGCTCACCACCAACACTCCAAACCGGACCGTAAGCTGCAACATAAACCACATCTGAATTATTAGGATCGACACTAATCATTCCAATATGCTCAGAGCTCTCCAAACCCATATTGGTCCAGCTTTCTCCACCATCTTCCGACTTATAAACACCATCACCAAAAGAAACAGAACGTTGATTATTGTTTTCACCTGTTCCAACCCAAATAACATTGTGGTTGTTTGGATCCATAGTGATACATCCGATAGAATAAGAACCTTCGTTTTCAAAAACAGGTTTAAACGTAATTCCTGCATTGGTTGTTTTCCAGACGCCACCAGCTGCGGCAGCTACATAAAACTCACTGATATTATCAGGGTTTACCGCTAAATCGGCAATACGACCGGAGGTTAAAGCTGGTCCAATGCTTCTGTATTTAAAAGTATTTAAAGACAGTTTACTAATTGCATCTTCGGTTTGTGTTTTCTTCTTTTTGTTTTTTCGTTGTGCATAAAGTTGCGGAACAGCAACAATCAATGCAAGTAACAAAATGATTGATTTTAGGTTGAAATTTCTCATTGTTTAATTGGTTAATTAATAATGGGGGAAGATACGAAAAAAGTGACGGGTGACGGAGAGAAATTGAGAGACAAAGAGAGAGGGTAAAGGTAAAGAGTGATGATTATCAAATTAAAGCAGAGGCTTAACATTGTCCCTCACTTCAAATGCAATAAGAAGTTTTTAGCTGAACAAGATGCTTTCTTCTTCGATTAATAATTGGCATGAAAAAAAGGAAACAAAAAACCCGTCAAGTTTTAAAAACCTGACGGGTTAGTATATTTATTTAAAAAAAACAATTATTTCAAAGCCGCTAAAACAGGCACATAATCAGGTTCGTCAACAATTTCCGGAACTTGTTGAGTATAGATAACTTTACCATTTTCATCAGCAACAATTACAGCGCGAGATTCCAAACCGGCCAAAGGGCCATCTATTATCTCTACTTTATAATCTCTACCAAAATCGCCTGTGCGAAAATCAGAAAGTGTTTCTACTTTATCTAATCCTTCGGCACCGCAAAAACGCGCTTGCGCAAAAGGTAAATCTTTAGAAATACATAAAACTACAGTATTTTCTAATGAAGATGCTGCTTGATTAAAATAGCGAACAGAAGCCGCACAAGTACCGGTATCCAGACTTGGAAAAATATTTAACACCAAGCGTTTTCCAGCATAATCGGCTAAGGCTGCATTCGACAAATCGTTTTTCACCAAAAGAAAGTTTGGCAAAACACTTCCTACTTCAGGTAAATTCCCCAAAGTATGAATCTTATTTCCTTTTAAAGTTATATCTGCCATAACTTATTTTTTTGCAAGATATTCGGCAACACCTGCATGAGTAGCAGTCATAGCTTCATCACCTTGTTTCCAGTTAGCAGGACAAACTTCGCCATGCTCTTCAAAATACTGTAAGGCATCAACCATACGTAAAGCTTCATCGATACTACGACCAAGAGGCAAATCGTTTACAACTTGATGACGAACAACACCTTGCTTGTCAATTAAAAATAATCCGCGATAAGCAACAGCATCACCATCAAATAAAGAAAGATCATTTTCTTCATCATAGTCATAATCACCTGCTAATACATCATAATTCTCGGAAATAGTTTTAGATAAATCAGAAATTAAAGGGTATTTAACTCCTTTAATACCACCGTCTTTTAATTCGGTATTTAACCAAGCCCAATGGCTATGTTCAGAATCTACCGAACATCCAACAACTGCAACATTACGTTTTTCAAAATCTTCCATTCTCTCTTGAAAAGCAAGAATTTCGGTAGGACAAACGAATGTGAAGTCTAGTGGATAGAAAAAGAAAATCACATGCTTTTTACCAATAAATTGCTGTAAAGAAAATTTCTCCACTATCTCGCCACCATTAACAACGGCAGTGGCTTCAAATAAAGGGGCTTTACGCCCAACTAATACTGACATAATTATTTAATTTTTATTTGATTACATTTTTAAAAACACAAAATTACAAAAAGTAATTGTACTTACACTATTTTAAAAATAATTTAAGCACTTCGATACCTGATTATAATTTTAATCTGAGAAAATCTGATTAAAGTCGACATCTAACAACTCCTGCTTATCGAAATCGTATAAAGTCATTTTCCTTAACTCAAAATAATTTCTCCAAAATGTTTGAAGTGCTCTAATATGCGCAATAGTTGCCTTATCCTTTTCTGTTTGGGCAATATTAAGATCTGTTACCGAAATCTTTCCAATCAAATACCTATTCTTAGATGCAGTATAACTTTTTGCCGCAACCGTGTCGCTTTTTGCCGCAATAACCAATTGATTTTGCTGCATATTGTATTCTGATACTCGAAGGAAAATATTCTGACTAAAATCCAGTCGCTCCTGCTCTACCGAAGTTTGAACCAAATCGGCATTACTTTCAGCCATTTTCACTTGTCCTTTTCGCATACCCCAATCCAAAATAGGCACTTCCAAACTGATGCTTAGCTGTTGCTGATCGCCGGGTTTGATATAAGAATCTCCTAATGTAAAAGCATTACCCATTAAACCAAAGACAGCATACAAATTAGCATTAAAGCCATTTTCCGATTTTGCTTTGTTAACACTTGCCCTAGATTCCAGCAATCGCTTTTCAAAATCAATAATTTCCGAACTATTGTTCATTGCTTGTTCCAGAGCAAATTCGTAATCAACTTTAGTAAATTTATCGGGTTTAGGCACCACTAAACGAATATTTTCATTGTCCTGCAAACGAAGAAAAGACTTTAAACGAAAAGATGCATTTTCCAATTCCAAATTAGCTTTTTCGAGTGCCGATTGCGCATTTAAAAAATTAAGCTCAAGCTGAAGTAAATCATTTTCGGCAATCTTACCTGAAACATATCTGCCTTGTGCTATTTTATATAAAGTGTCGTAATTTGAAACATTTATTTGAGCAACACGCTGGCTTACCTGTGCCAAAAGCAAATTAAAAAAGTAGTTTACCGAAGTTAAAGAAACCTCTTCTACCTTTTCCAAATAATTTCGTTTGGCCACTTTAAACTTCATCGGTTCAATTTGTTTATTCCATTTATATGGGTTAAAATTGAAAAGAGGCTGTCGGAATCCAATATTTATTGGAGTTGACAAATAATTATTTGTAACTAAAGTATCATAGAAATTATCTACTCTTTGCAAGCCGCTAGAAAGAAAAATGTTACCTCCCGTTAAACCAACAACCTTGTTCAAACGAAGATTACCCGAATAAGAAGTATAGCTTTGCTCAACATATGCCTCGGTTCCGGTGGACGAAGTATAAGCTTTGAATGCTCTATTAATAGATGGAATAGTACCATCAAAACTTAAACTTGGCAATAAGCTGCGTTTAAATGTTTTAAACTCCCAATAACTAGCACGCAATTGATGTTGAGCAATAAGTGCATCGGGCGATTGTTTTTTAGCAATATTTATAACATCTTCCAACGTTAAATTGCGTAGCTGTGCCTCAGTATTTAATGAAAAACTCAGGCTAAATAAAATTATAAAAGCAATTATTTTAGTTTGCATGTGTCTATTTTTTTATTCGTGACGCAAAGAAGTTACAGGATCTTGTAATGCGGCTTTTTTTGCCGGCATATAGCCAAAGAGAACACCAATTCCTGCCGAAACTCCAAAAGAAATTAATATTGAAAATACAGATACTATGGTTAGAATTCCCGTTAGCTGCGTAATTAAAAACGCGATGATTAAACCCAAAAATATTCCAATAATTCCACCAAAAACAGAAATTAAAGTAGCTTCGGTTAAAAACTGGAGAATAACATCGCTTTGAGTTGCGCCAATAGCGCGCCTCACTCCTATTTCGCGTATACGCTCCATTACAGAAGCAAGCATAATATTCATAATCCCAATACCACCTACAATTAAAGATATACTTGCAATAGCCCCCAACACAATATTAAAAATATTACGTGTTTTTTGCTCTTGTTTCAGTAAAAGTTCGGGGACAATAACTCTAAAATCTTTGGCTCCGGCATGTCGCCTTTCCAACATACGTTGAAGTACATTTGCCGTGGCTTGCAACTGTTCGGCTTCTTTTACCTGAACCACTATTTTATCAAGCTGATTTCTATTATTATCGTTTGTTTCATTATTATTTCTTCCCGAAACCAAACTGGATTTACTAATAACCGATCTATCGTTAAAGCGTAAAAGTGCCGTTTGAATGGGAGCATAAACATTCATATTAAAATCATCGATTCCCAAGTTACCATCTCCGGAGTCAATTCCTCGACTTTTCAGAACGCCGATAACACGCAACCATACATCTCCACATTTAATTTGCTTTCCAATAGCCTCTTCTGTAGGAAATAGTCGCGATTTTATCTTATGACCGATAATACAAACCTGCTCGCCATACTCATAATGCTTTTCATTAAAAAGCTGACCTTTAATGATGTCAAGACTATATACTTCAAAAAAATCGGGAGTAACGCCGGTAAAATCACCGGCAATACTTTTATTCTCATAAATCACAATGGTTTCGTTAGTTACCTCCGGAGACACTCTAATAATAGTTGGGATAATTTCCTTCATTGCGGCAGCTTCTTTAAGATTTAAGCCCGAAGAAAGTTTAGCTTTAGCTAAATCGTTTTCTTGATTATCTTCATCAGCAGTTTGTTCGGCACGTAGCAAACGAGGAGTAATAACAATATTGTTAACTCCAACTAATTTCATTTGATCGAGTACTTCTTTCTTAGCTCCATTTCCTATGGCGAGCATAGAAATAACAGCTGCAACGCCAAAAATTATCCCTAAAGCTGTTAACAATGAGCGAACTTTATTCTCTAAAATAGCTTTGGATGCAATACTGAGGACAAGCAAGTACTTATCCCATTTTAATTTGAATCTATTCATATTAAAAGTATTACAAATTAATTTTTAATCTTCCATTCATTTGCCCCTTCAGGAGGAAGAAGATATAATTCGTCACCGGCATCTATACCTTTTATAATCACAATGCTATTGTCATTACTTTTTCCTGTTTCCACTATTCTTTTAGAACCTTTAACATAAATAAACTGAGTACTATCCTGTACATACAAACACTCTAAAGGAATATAAACTACATCATCAAGAACTTCAGTAATAATTACATTTTTAGTAGTCATAGCCGGACGCAGACTCTCATCCGATCCTTCCACATCAATAGTAACCTCAAAAACATTAGCACTAGAATTACGCAACTCTTCTCCAATATTAGCAACTTCAACAACCTCTCCTTTCAATTCTTTTCCGGGGAAAGCATCAACACCAATCTCTACTTTTTGCCCTACTTTTACTTTACTAATATCAATTTCATTGACGTAGGTTTTGACTAACATACGTGTTAAATCGGGTAATTGAGCAATTACAGGACGCCAAGGGCTAATCATAGAACCGGTTTCTATTTTTTCGCCTCTACGAGTTTTGGCATAAATAACCATTCCTTGTTGTGGCGCTTTGATTGTAAATTCTCTTAAAATTGCCATGGTCTGACGGCGCACATTTTTTTTCTTTTTCAAATCAATCATAACCTGCTGAATGGTTGTTTCTTCTTTTTCCTTGCGTAAAAGATAGGCTTCTACTGCTTGTTTGTAGTTACGCTCAGCTTTTTCCAGGTTTATCTCTGCTTGCCGCTGTATAGCAGGAGCTTCAAATCTTGAATTTTCTACTTCAAGTGCTAGCTCCTCTGTCGAGTAACGTAAATTAACAATATTATCACGTGCCGAACGTAGAGTTAAAGCAGAATCTAATTTAGAATTGGTTATTTGGGTGTTTAATTTTTCTATATCTGCATCAATAGCATCTACCCGATTCATCACAACGGTTTTATCAAGGCTAGCTATAAAAGCACCTGAATCCACCACCGTTCCTTCCGGAATAATACTCTCTAATTTTATATCAGTATAAATTCCTATGCTTTGTAAATTCAGAGGACCATTAATTTCTGTAGAGAACTTTGAATCTAACTCACCAGTTGTAGTAACACTGATTATAAACTCTCCCTGTTCTGCTTTAACAAGAATACTATCTGAAGAGCCCGCTTTTGGAACAATCCACCAAACTAAAAGAATTGCAAATAAAATAACGGCTGCAATAGTGTAATTTTTTTTTGACATGATTAATTGGTTTGGTTTAAAAGTTTTGAATCCAAAGATACAAAAGCTATCGATAAAAAATATTAATCTGTAATGATTTCAGCAAGCTTGCGTCATAAAATATGAAATCAATTTTTTAAATAAAACTTAAAGCCATGAAAAAAATCACATTAGTACTTATATCGGCATTTCTTGCCATCAGCTTAAACCTTAGCGCACAAACAGCCGTTGATAAAATTTTCGACAAATACAATGGCTCCACCGGCTTTACCTCGGTAACAATGAATAAATATATGTTTGAGATGATAGCACGTATGGACACTTCTATTGAAAACAAAGAATTTCGCGAAGCTATTTCGAAACTTTATAGTATTCGCATTTTGGCAATGGACTCAGTAAATAGCGGTGGCGTTAACCTTTATGATGTTGTTATGAAATCGCTACCAAAAAAAGAATACAAAGAGTTAATGACAGTAAAGGAAGAAGGTACTGATATTATATTTATGGTAAAAGAAGACAATGATATTATTACCGAATTATTACTAATCACCGGTGGCGTAGACGATGAAAACGCATTAATTGTTATAAAAGGAGAAATAGACTTGGCCACTATTGGAGCTATAGGAAGAAGTATGAATATTGAAGGGTTGGAACAGCTTGAGAAGTTAAAAGAACACAAATAAAACTTGAGAAAGTGAAAGTGTGAAGGGGATGATGAAGTGAGAATATTTTCACTTTGTCACCTTTTTACCTTCTAACTTTTTTACCTCTTATGATTTTCCTATTTTCGCAAAAAGCAAATTATGCGTATCATTATTCAAAGAGTTAAAAAAGCCTCAGTAAAAATTCACAACAAGGAATTTTCCAAAATCAGTCAAGGAATGCTTATTTTATTAGGTATAGAAGATGCTGATGATTTTAGCGATACCGAATGGCTAATTGGAAAAATAATAAAGCTGCGTATTTTTGATGATAAGCAAGGTGTTATGAATCTTTCTATCAATCAAATTGAAGGAGAAATACTGCTTATCAGTCAGTTTACATTGCATGCCAGCATTAAAAAAGGGGCTCGACCATCGTACGTTCGTGCTGCACACCCAAATAAAGCCATTCCTCTTTATGAAAATTTTATAAGCGAATTAAACAAACTATTACAAACAGAAATTAAAACAGGTGAGTTTGGTGCCAATATGCAAGTAGAGCTTATTAACGATGGTCCGGTAACTATTTCTATCGACTCAAAGAACAGAGAATAATTATTGAAATAACTTTAAATTTTTATTAACAAAATATTTAGGCATTCAAATACCTCTTTTTCTGGAAATATTTAGATATTTGCAAAAAATATAATAAAGAAGAGTATGGAAAATACAGAAAAAGTTTGCGTTTTTTGCAAAAGAAATCAAGATGAAGTGCCTTTGGTACATTTAGAGTTTAAAAATATTAGCTACTGGATTTGTCCACAGCATATTCCGGTATTAATACACGATCCTTCAAAATTAACAGGACATTTACCCGGTGCTGAAAATATGCAAGCAGGCTAAATATTATTAATTTATTATTAATTTTCAAACGTATTCAAGTTAGTATCGTACCTTTTTAAATTAATTTGAAACGAACTATATTTTTTTAGTACTTTTGAAACAAACAATTTGAAATAATACAAAAATCTACATTATGAAAAAATTAACGTATTTATTTTTCGTCTTAACTTTAGCCGTATCTGCAACATTTGTTTCTTGCGATAAAGTTACCGATTTGCTTGAAATAACTCTAAAAGATGTAACCTTCGACGTAGATGTTGATGTTGCAGAATTAACTACAAAAGATGGGGGAATTGAATTTGGTGGTTCCGGAACCATTAATCCCAGAGCAAATTCTGAATTAACACCATATTTATCACTTATTCGTGAAGTTAATATTACTGAAATTAAAATTTCTGTCAACTCTGTGTCTCCTGCTGGATTAGAGCTATTAGATGCAACATTTACCATTACAGATGACGTAACCGGAAACTCCTTTACCTACTCTCCTGATCGTCAAGTAATTGATGGAACTACTGAGTTTATATTAGACTCTAGTTTACCAAATTTTGATGTTGTTTCTGATATTATTAACGATCTTCATGCAGCAACAATTACCTTGGGAGGACATGTTAGCGAAACAGGCTTTGCCATTAGCTTTAATTATTCCATTACAGCAGACATTACTGTTGGCGTACCTCAAGATGATAAATAAAATATCAAAATAAAAAAGTAAAAAGACGGAAC
>JAGGWH010000165.1 GCA_021157585.1 Bacteroidales bacterium
GCTTGCGCTTTATTTACAGCACTTACTTTAAAATTACGTAGGCGGAAAATCTCTTTTATTCTACTAAAAGCATCTTCGTTGAAAACTAATTTTGTATCAAAATACTCACAAAGCGTATGTTTGGTAATATCATCTTTTGTTGGGCCTAAGCCACCTGTTAATAAAATTAAATCGGCTGATTTGAAACTATTATCTATGGAGTTTAGAATGTCTTTTTTATCATCGGCAATTGCCTTTATTTGTTTGACTTTTATGCCATTACGATTTAGTAGCTCGCTCATCCAAGAGGCGTTGGTGTTGATTACTTGTCCGATGAGTAATTCATCGCCTATACTTATAATTTCTGCAATCATTATTTATTAATTGAAAATTTGTACTTTTGCTTTTTGTCAAATCGGTAAAGGCTTATCGTAGAAATTTGGCGTTTTAATTAGCCGGAGAAATTGATACGGAAAGCCAAAATAGGTTTGACATTTATTTTTTGTACAAAATTACATTAAATTTAGTGAGCATGAAAAGAATCGCAGAATCGGAATTGATATTAAATCCTAATGGTAGCATTTATCATTTGAGATTAAAACCTGAAAATATTGCTGATGATATAATTGTTGTTGGTGATCCCGGAAGAGTTCCGGTGATCTCTGCTTATTTTGATTCGATAGAATTTAAAATGAGTAACCGCGAAATAGTAACACATACCGGATATGTTGGAAAAAAACGTTTGACGGTTATGTCGACCGGTATGGGGACTGATAATTTGGATATTGTTATCAATGAATTAGATGCAGTTGTAAATATTGATTTGGACACTCGCACACCTAAAACAGAGCATAAGTCCTTGAATATTATTAGGTTAGGAACTTCCGGCGCTATGCAGGAAGATATTCCGGTAGGATCTTATGTGATGTCTACTCATGGTATTGGTTTGGATGGTTTGATGCGTTTTTATGCTGCCGGTAAAGAAGTTGAAGATACTGAATTGACCGAGGCTTTTTTACAACAAACTGCTTGGCCGGCTGATTTGCCAAAAGCATATATTGTTTCCGGAAGTAATAAGCTTTTTGATAAAATGGAGAAAGGTTATTTGAAAGGGATAACGGCAACAGCCCCAGGATTCTTTGGTCCACAAGGTCGTGTTTTGCGTTTAGATTTAGCTTATCCTGATTTGAATGATCGGATTTCTAATTTTAGATATAAAGATTATCGTATTACCAATTTTGAAATGGAAACATCTGCGCTTTATGGCTTAAGTAAAGCTCTTGGTCATAATGCAATGACAGTTTGTGCTATTATCGCCAATAGGCTGAGAAAAGAATATGCCAAAGATTATAAGCCAAGTGTTACGGCTTTAATAGAAGATTTATTAGAGAAGCTGTCTCAGTAGATTTGACTTAAATATTATATTTAATCCCGTCAGTTCGGAAGAAGCTGACGGGATTTTTGTTTTTATTTTAGTATAATTTTCTGTACAAATGTTTCCTCACCGTTTCTTATTTTAAGAAAATAAATCCCTTTTGATAAATGGCTGAGTTGAAGTTTTATTTGTGTTTTATTACCTACATTTTGTGTTAGAACTGTATTTCCTGTTATACTTTTAAGTTCTAAAAAAGCTGTGTTTTCCAAAGGTTTTTCAATTTGAATTTTTAAATAATCAAAAGTAGGATTAGGAAAAACTTTTGAAACAAAAGCTCCGGGTTTTTCTATTCTAACTGTGGTAATAGAGATTGTTTCGCTTTTCAGAGTCAAATCCGGTAAGTTTGCATAATCAACAAGACAGTAATAATCTCCCAATTCTGTCATTGGAAAACTAATGCTTTGATTTGTTTCGCCATCAATTAAAATATCATTTTTATACCATTGATAAGTTACTCCCGCATAGGTATAATCTACTTCAAAAGTGTAATTGGTTCCATCGTTAGATTCAAGTATTGGAAGAATCAAATTTTGAGGATCATATTTTGAATAATACCCTCCCCAATCAATTTGCGCTTTATCAATACTTTCAAAATCGAGGAGGTTATTCTGTACTTGACAGTCAAAAAGCTCAGGCAATGCAGATAGGTCGGTTAAATCATTAAACTTATTATCGTTGATGCGAAAAATTCTTAGATCGCTCATGTTGGCCATCTCTATAGGTAAAGAACCGCTAAGTTGATTCCTATCTAAAAGTAGAACATAGAGTTCTTGAAGCTGTCCGAAAGAGACAGGTATTGTTCCTGTTAATTGATTGCCATCAGCATAAAATCGTTGGAGTCCTGCAATATTTCCAATTTCAGAAGGAATTTCTCCTGTGAGATTGTTATTATCTAACCAAATATCAGTTAGGTTTTTCATTTCGCCTATTGTTGTTGGAATACTTCCGCTCAGCTGATTGTTGTTTAAGTATAAACCCTCTATACTTTTCAAATTTCCTATCTCGCTTGGAATATTGCCACTTAACATATTATCCCATAGTATAATTTTATTTAAGTAAGTTAAATCTCCAATCTCTAAAGGTAAGTTTCCAATTAAATTATTTTCGGTTAAAGCTAAGTTATTAACTCGCCCATTTTCTACTACAATTCCTTCCCAGTCATCTATGGGTTCATTGCTTAACCAATTGGTATTATCTGTCCAAGTATCGCCATTGGTGGAATTATAAAATGCAACTAAAGCTAACGAATCGGAGAGGAGAACGCCGCCATGTAATTCACCGTTGATATAAACTTCTGTTTCTAATGTAAGTTCGGGTAAATTATTATGATTGGCTTTACACTGATAAACTCCTTCATTTGAGTCTGCTATTGTTAAAGTTTTGGTAGTTTCATTTAAAATAGGTTGCTTGTCTTTATACCACTGATAAGTTGTTCCTGCATAATCGTAATTTACAGATAAGGTAATGTTGGAGCCGCTTATTTGCTCTGAATGGGGTAGTTGATAATTCTGAGGACTATAATGAAAGCCATCTGTCGACCAATCAATTTGTGTTACTTCAAAGGATTCAAAATCGAATAAATTAGATGAAAGATAAATTGTAGTAAGATTTGTAAGTGCAGATAAATCGGATAAACCGGTAAGTTCATTATTAGAGATTGATAAATAAGTTAATGATATGAGATTCGATAAGTCTGGTAGGTTACCGCTAAATTGATTATTCCTAAGACTTAATTTGGTTAATTTGTTTAGCTGATTAATTCCGGAAGGAATTACGCCATCTAAATTATTGTTTCTGAGATATAATATTTCAAGTTTGCTTAAGTTTTCCATCTCCGCAGGAATAGTTCCCGTAAGTTGATTGTTAGATAAATACAGCTCTTTTAGACTGCTAAGAGTTCCTATTTCAGCAGGAATAGTTCCTGTTAATTTATTGTCTTCAAGGGATAAGAAATTAAGAGAGTCTAAATCTCCAATGGAAGTTGGAATTGTTCCTGTTAGGTTGTTTTCTTCCAAATCGATAGAGATTACTCTACCGTTAGAAATACTTACACCCCACCAGCGAGAAATGGGTTCTTCAGATAACCAATTGTCTGGGGTATCATTATATCCAATATGCGAATACCATTTGTCTCCATCTGTATTTTGATATAAATCTGCTAAAGCTAAAGAATCGGATAAAATAACGCCTCCATGTAAATCGCCAATAATGACAGATTCACTTTCTAAGCTTAAATCCGGCCAGTTTGGATGGCTTGCTACATAATCATAAACGCCAATCTCATTATCTGCAACAATAATACTATCGTTAGTTTCCCCATTAATAGTTTGAGCATCTCTTTGCCATTGAAAAGTAGTTCCGTTGTACGTATATGTAGAACTTAAAGTGTATTCTGAGCCCGATAGACTTTTCTCAATGGGTAATTTTATTTTTTGATTTTCATAACTAATATTAACATTATCTTGGTTTATATTGGCTAATTCTAAATCCTCAAAATCGAGCATATTGTATTCAACGCCTAAATACCGAAGATTGGTAAAGCCGGAAAAATCAATTAAAGAAGTAAATGCATTATCAGATAAATAAATACGTTCTAATGCCGTAAGATTAATCATTTCGGGGAATAAAGCTCCTGAGAAATCATTTTCAGAAAGTTCTAAACGAGAAAGCATACTGAGATTTCCAAGGGTTGCAGGGATTGTTCCCGATAATTCATTCTGACCTAATAATAATTCTTCCAAAATGCTGAGGTTTCCTATTTCTTCGGGAATACTTCCTGAGAATTGATTATCCGATAGTGTTAACTCTGTTAGCTTCGTTAGGTTTCCTATACTTGTTGGGATATTTCCCGAAAAGCCATCCCCGTGTAATATTAGTCGACTAAGTTCGGTTAAATTTCCAATCTCATCGGGTAAGTTACCTGTAAGGAGAGGGTCCCCAATAATTATTAGATCTGTTAGTGCACTTAGGTTGCCTATCTCAACGGGGAGTGTCCCCTCTAAATTGTTGGCGTAAAAACTAAGTTCTTTGACTCTGTCTTCTGCAACAGTAACTCCTATCCATTCCGAGATAGGTTCTGAGCTGAGCCAGTTGGTGCTTCTTTCCCAGTTATTACCTCCGGTAGCTTCGTAAAATTTGATTAGAGTAAGAGAATCTTGTTCGCGTTGAGCAAAGATAGATGATGATATAAAAATTAGACTAATAAATAGGAGCGATAATTTTTTCATAATGTCGGGTATGTGTGATAAGTGAATAATTTTATAGCCATAAAATTACCTAATTTATTAAAATAATTTAATTTTTTCATTAATTTATAATTTATACTTTTGTAATTCTTTTGTAACCAAATAGATAAAGAAATAGTATACTTAATAAAATACGATTTTATGAAAAGGAATAACTCTTTGTTTTTAGTGGGAATTATTTTTATGTTTACTTTTTTGGCTTGCACTAAAAATACAGAAGAGTTAATAGATGACCCCTTGAATGTTCAATTTTTTAATGACTCTAATTCAGATTTTTCAATTAAAGTTATAGAAATACGTTCTCGTGGATTAATTGGTGAAGAGAATCAGGAAATGGGAGAGTGGGGAAATAATTTATTGGCAGGTGGTTTGATTTTAGACCCAGGGTCTTCTACTTCATTTGTTTTGAATATTCCTACATACGAATGGAGCGAATATCGTATTGGGGTTATTGATGGAAACGGGAATACAGAAATGGTATTACCAAATCCACTTATTGGTGTTCAGGGGGCATTACCTATTAGCCATTTGGAAAGCAACGATAGAAAGGTTAGCATTGAAGTAAAGTATGATGAAAGCAAAGACGCAATTTATATTGCTAGCTGGAGCGATTTTGCTAGATAAACAGATTTGTAATAATTTTTGGTTATAACATTTTTAAATGATTTGCCTAAATTATATTTTTTCTGTAAACTTGTTGTACAAAAGAGTATGTATAAATAAAAACTTCTTATCATGAAAACAAAATTATTTTCACTTGTAGCTTTAATTCTTATTTTCTTTACATTTTCTTCTTGTGACAAGACTACAGAGGGAGATGATGCAGATGATGCACTTTATGTGCAGTTTTTTAATGATGTTAATTCCGAATACACAATTACTACCATTGAGATTAGATCAAGAGGGCTAACTCAAGAGGCTAATCAGCCAATAGGAGAGTGGGGAAGTAATTTATTAACAGGAGGTTTAACTTTGGCTCCCGGAGAATCAACTTTTTTTACTCTACCAATTCCAAATTTACATTGGAGCGAATATCGCATTGGTGTTGATAATGGAGGAACAACGGTAATGGTTGGATATAATGAAAATGTTAGTGTTGGTTCGGAATTACCCATAACTCATTGGGGGAGTGATGATAGAACTGTTAGCGTTTTAGTAAAATACAATGCTACATACGATGTTATTTATATCAGCGGCTGGAGCGATTTTGCAGGAATCGATTAGCATTTGATTTGTATGTGTTTTTTTATTTATGCAGGTTTTATAATTTCTGTTAAATGTAAATTGATTTCTCTAATCATAATTAGTTAAACTTATCTATAGTAATAATTTTAGTAAGTTTTTTTATCGGTTTCTCGAAAAATGAATATTTCGTTGCTAATTCAAATAGTGTAACGGTAATAATAGCAATGCATATGCCTAGGGTTACATCAATTATATAATGATGACCTGAATAAACAGCAGAAAACCAAATCCCTAACATAAATATGGCAAATAATACATTTATCCATCCTAAACGTTTTTTTATAGCATAAAAAAGTACAATTACAGGATAGGATGCGTGTAATGAAGGCATTGCAGCTAAAACATTTGCATTTTTATTATAAATATTTGCAAAGACGGGAATTCCTACTAATTCATCAAATCTTGCCAATCCGGCTCTATTCCCGGGTATACCAAAATGTAAATCGAAACCATAAAGTTCTACGTACCAAGGGGGAGCAGCAGGGTAAATATAATAAATTGAAAATCCCACTAGGTTAACAAGTAAAAAAGCTATAGAAAATTTAAGAAAAAGATATTTATCTTTGATAAACAAATATATACCAAAACCAATTGGTACAGGCATCCAATTTATATAGAAAAAGCCCGAAATAAAATCCATAAATTTATTACTGATTCTAGCAAAATATTCATTGGGAGTTAATAATTCCCCATTAAAATTAATCCCAAACAAATACTTCTCAAAGAGATACGGCTCTTTGATGTGAACTGTAGATACTTCGTAATTAGGTATAATTCTCATAGAATCATAAATAATCCAAAAAATAATAAATATTGAAAAGCCTATAACTATTCTTCGACTAGTATCGAAAGAATAAAACATTACTACCCACAAAACTACGAGAAAATAATGCTCCGGTCTAATTCCTCCAATGATATTGGTCCATAATAAGTAAATAATAACAATTAAGCTATTAGTTAGTATATTTGTTTTTGTAAATCTTTGAAACTCCATAGATTATTTCAGTATTCAATCAGTGTATCTCTTCTCGTAACAACTCTTTCTAGTTTTACTATCCTCACCAAACAATTCTATATATTTAACTTTTGGCCAGAATCCTGAATTATCAGCAAAAATATACAAATGTTTCAATCGTGATGGTTTGTTATTAATTAAGGTATAGATAACCGCTTTAAAAGGAGCTTCTTGAACCAATTGAAAATCTCTTTCATCATCAGCTACAAGTTTAATTTTATATTTATTCTCCTTGGTTTCAATCTTAGTGCTTTTGACACCATAGGCAAAGAGTTTTTCAATATCTCGCAATTCCATTCTTCGTCCGTCTTCTTCATACCGAATCCAGTAAACATCTACGGGTTTATCTTCAACTAAATCCCCCTTTTCATCAAAATTAGCCGTGTAAACAATGGTATTACTATTATGGTTTCGCTGTATATAAAACAGCATTTCTTCACTTTCCGGAGGTGTAGGATAATTGCTTCGCTCGGTATCATTTACGGATACTAAGCCAAACAAAACAATCATTATGCTGAACGTCAACTTCATAAATGCTACTATAATAAGTTCTCTTTTTTATACCAAGCTATTGTTTCCCGAACGCCTTTTTCTAAGTTATATTCTGGTTTAAAACCAAAATCGCTTACTGTAGCACTACTATCGCACAGCCAGTTTTTACAACTTATTTCTTTGTATTTCTCGGAATTTAAAGTTGCTACTTTCCCAAAAGCACAAGATAATTTCCCATTGATAAGTGCTATTAGCTTCACCAATTGTTTTGGGAATACGATACGGATAGTCTTTTTATTTAAGACCTGCTTAATAATAGCATTGAATTTTAATGCGGTGTGATTCTCCAAATCAGATAGGAAATAAGATTTATTTACCGTATTGGATTCTAAAGCATCAAATATGAGACGTGTTAAATCTTTAATATAGATTAATGAAATATATTGTTCTGTTGATCCGATAAAGGTTTCGAGTCCTTGATTTATGGTTTTGAACAAAACATAGAAATCTTTTTCTCGGGGGCCGTAAACACCTGTTGGTCTAAAGATTAGGTGAGGAATGTTTCCAAATGATTTAAGAAACTGCTCTGCCTTAAGCTTACTTTTTCCGTATAATGAATCTGGATTTGGTAAATCCGTATCTTTTATGGCTTGTAGCGTAAGCTCATCGCCTGGTCCATAAGCAGCAAGACTACTTATATAAATAAATTTTTCGGGAATAATATTTAGTTCCGATAAAGCTTCAATAAGATTCTTGGTTATTTGAACATTAACTTTTTCAAAATCAGATGTATTACAAGATTTTGTTAATCCGGCATTGTGTATGATATAATCAAACTTTCCGTATTTATTTTTATAATTAATTAAGGTTTTTTTTATGGCATATTTATCAGCCAAATTAGATTCAAAAAATACAAGTTCGGGCTGTTTCAGATAGGCTCTACTACTTGAAGCGCGTACGCCAGCAAAGACTTCAAATTCTCGCTTTATAGCCTCTTCAACTAAGAAACTACCGATAAATCCGCTAGCGCCTGTGATTAGTACTCTTTTCATATTTCTTTTTTAATATAACATCTTCTTTTTAAATGTTGACGAATCTCATAATCTTTGAACATTAAAAATGCGCTTTTGTTATCCTCAAGTGCATGACTAGAAATAGCGATTTCAATATCGTTATCAATATACGCTTGCATCATATTTGTGTAAAAAATTGCTACAACTCCTTTATTTTGATATTCAGGTTTTACGGCTTGTAACAGCATATCTACTTTGTTGTTTTTACGAAGTGCCTTTAAAACATGGATAAAGCCAGTAGGGAAAAGCTTTCCGTTTGCTTTTTGCAATGCTTCTGACAATGAAAGTATTGAAAGCCCGAACCCGGCGACTTCATCATTTTCATCCAAAACAAAACAAACATATTTCACATCAATGGCGGAGAAATAATCTTTGGTGTACCGTTCTATTTGCTTATCGGTTAAAGGAACAAATCCGTATAAAGATTTAAATGCCTCATTTAAAGTATAAAACATGCTTTTAGCATAAGGAAGTAAATCTTTTGGCTTTTTTGTTTCTAGTATTTTCAGATTATATTTTTTCAATACCAACGAAGATATTCTTTTTAGTTTTTCGGGTACTTTATCTGGTATTTTGATCTCAAATTGAACCCAGTCGGTATCTTTGGAATAACCCAGTTTTTCGAGGTGAACAGGATAATAAGGGTAGTTATAAATGGTGGCTTGTGTAGCAATCTCATTAAAACCCTCAATTAGCATTCCTTCCAAATCCATATCGGAAAAACCTAGAGGACCATGCACGGCAGTCATTCCTTTTTGTCTTGCCCAGTTTTCAACGGTTTTAATAAGTAAAGAGGATACTTCAATATCATCTATAAAATCAATCCATCCGAAACGCATGTGTTTTTCGTTCCAAATTTCGTTGGACTTATGATTGATGATGGCTGCTATCCTACCCACTATTTTTTTGTTTTTATACGCCAGCCAGTATTTTGCTTCACAAAATTCAAAAGCAGGGTTCTTTTCGGGCATTAAAGCTGCTTTTTCGTACATATGTAATTGTGGAACTCTGTATTTATTGCCTTTGTATAATTTGTCAGGAAAAACAATAAATTTTTTAAGATCGGATTTCGATACAACTTCTTTTACTAAAATATTTTCCATGATATTGAAGTGTTTGTTATGTATTAGTATTTCTCAATAGGCTCAACAGTTTCAATTAATTTGCGACATTTAATCAACTTGTCAACGGCAATGTCAATTTGTTCTTTGGTATGTGTTGCCATCAACGAAAATCGTAGCATGGCTTTACCCTTTTCTACGCCTGGACTTACTACTGGATTAACATAAATTCCTTCTTTCAGTAACATTACGCCATATTGAAAGGTTTTAATATCATCTCCAATAAGTATAGGAATAATAGGTGTTGTACTCTCTCCAATAGAAAAACCTTCTTGTAGAAGACACTCGGAAGCATAATTTGTATTTTTCCACAATCGCGAGATTCTTTCCGGCTCCCTTTTAATTATTTCTAATGCTTTTAACACTGTTGCTGCCGATGCTGGAGGAATTCCGGCACTAAATACCAAGGAGCGTGCATTATGCTTGATATAATTGATGGTTTCAAAGTCCCCAGCAATAAAACCACCTAAAGAAGCTAAGGATTTACTGAACGTTCCCATTATCAAGTCTGTTTTTTCAGTAATATTAAAATAAGAGGCCGTACCTGACCCATTTTCCCCAATTACACCTAATGCATGCGCATCATCAACCATTACAGAGGCTGAGTATTTATCAGCTAATTTACATATTTTATCGAGAGGTGCAATATCCCCTTCCATGCTAAAGATACCATCCGTAATAATTAAGGTTGTATGGTTTTTATCTGTTTTTTGGAGGATTTTCTCCAAAGCCTCCATGTTATTATGTTTATATTTTAGATTTTTTGCAAAAGCAAGTCTGCATCCTTCAATAATAGAGGCATGACTTTTTTCATCATATACAATCAAATCATTTCTACCCACAAGACTTGGAATAGTTCCCATATTTACCTGAAATCCAGTGCTAAAAACAGTAGCAGCAGGTTTGTTTACAAATTCCGCCAAATTATTTTCAAGTTCGTTGTGTAAATCTAAGTTTCCGTTCATTAATCTGGAACCAGAAGCTCCTGTTCCATATTTATTGAGTGCCTTTTTTGCAGCTTCTATAATTTCAGGATGGTTAGTTAAGCCCAAATAACTATTGGAACCAAACATTAGTGCTTTTTCGCCATTTACTATAACTTCGGTATCCTGCCCTGATTCAAACGAATGATAATAAGGATATAATCCGTTTACTTTTGCAATCTGAGGCACATTATATCTTGCGAATTTTTGTTGTAGTAGTCTCATGTTTCTTTTTTTAAAAATCAAATTTAAATCGTACTCTAATTCCATACTCTGGCACATCCGGATGATCCAAATACGTTAGCCTTCTGACCATATCCACCCTGAAGAATTTAAATATGTTCCCAATTCCTACACTTGCTTCCATATATGGTTTTTCTTCTAAAGAAAAAGTGGTTGGATTGCCATTTATATCTACAGGAAATTTCATTAGTCCTGATGTAATTTCTGGATTATTTCTGTCGGTTATCCCTCCGTATAAACCTTTAAATGAAACAACAGAACGCCATTTTAATTTCTTAAGTAGTGGGATTTTGTTTAAAATAAAACCATTAAAATGATGGTCAACAAACAAACTGACATATTCGTCACTAGCAAATTCAAGAAAATTCATCATATTATATGAACGAAGTTGGTATGAATAGGTTTGGTTCGCACGAGGCAGGTTAAGGAGTAAAAAGGGAACTTTCCCAAATATTTTACCTGTTTCCATCGAGGTATTGGTGAATCCAAACGGTCCCAAATAAAACCGTTTAAATACATTAAACTTCAATTTGCTATAAGAATAATCGGATCCAAAAATTCCTTTTATACCTTGTGTATAGCTAAGCTGTATAATGGGTTGATTCGTGATGATTGGGCTCTTAAAATTAATTCCCTGATAAAACTTTTCGTTAGGTGCAAAACGAATGGCAGCTGTTATCTCGCTTGAAGTTATAGATTGATCGGAATGACCGTCTTGGTAATTGAAATAAAGTGTGCCGCCAGGCTTTTGTTCAATGTTTCTTAAAATAAGAGTTGTTGAAAATCCATTTTTCCAATCACGATAATGTTTAATATTAAACATACGGTTGTAGAGAATTTTATCGGCAACGCCCCGTTTAAACGAAAGCAGGAAGTTATCTTCATTAATAAATTCTACATCCATTCCTGGAAAATTGGTTTCGTACTGATACTGGGCTGAAATATAGTGCTTGGGGTTGTCGGTTAGTGGTTTGTTGTTTAGCGACAAGGTTGCCATTCCCGAATATTTAAACTGTTTATCTTTAAAGCCGTATATTCCGAAACCGCTTAACCTGAACTTTTTACTGAATTTATCGCTTGTCTGTCCTCCCAATCGTAAACGAAAACCTTCCACATCATTAAAGCTATAGAAAGTACTCACAGGGCCCACATCAATTTTATTAAAATTCCAATATCCAGCCACTAATAACATTACGACATCCATGGTCCGTTTAAAAGCAGGTACATTTTGAACGTTATCAACCATTGTATAAATATTTTTTTCTTGCTCTGTTATATCAACGAGTCTATTTTTTTTCCAAAATAAGCTGTCTCTTTCATTAAATCCCAATGTTTTTATTTCCCTTTCGAGTCCTGAATACAAGCTATCAGGCATGATTTTGTTAAAAATGAAGTTATCGTAATAAACACTTTTCCTACCAAACATGCCAATGCCTTTCTCTCCTAAGTTAAAATCAACAACCAATTTATCAGTTGTCAGCATCCAGGCTTTATTGTTGATGAATGAATATTCCTGAATGATTTCCATATCATTAACAAAATTCAGATTGATATCTTTTGAAATACGCATATCAGCTTTTACCAAAGCATAACGGCTATCATTTGTTATGTATAAGTTTCCGCCAAAAGCAAAATCCTGTTTGTTTCGAGGCTGAAAAGCAAGTTTAAAACAGTTGTAACCATTTATGTCAAGGGTGTCAATAATTCGAAATTTATAAATCGAAGGCGCAAAGTCGGATATTGGACTGGTAAAAGGATTGGTCATAAGTAGGATGGTATTATCATAGAGATCAATATCTTGATATAAATTGTCAA
>JAGGWH010000166.1 GCA_021157585.1 Bacteroidales bacterium
GGGCCTTCTACTTTTACACCAATATAATCTGCTTGTTCCTTAGATAATTTTGTTAACGTTACGCCAATTTTCTCCAAATGTAAACGCGCAACTTCTTCGTCTAAGTATTTTGGCAGACGGTAAACGCCAACCTCATATTCCTCACGTTTTTCCCAAAGATCAATCTGAGCTAAAGTTTGGTTGGTAAATGAATTACTCATTACAAAACTTGGATGACCGGTAGCACAGCCTAAATTCACCAAACGACCTTCAGCCAAAAGGAAAATAGAATGTCCATCGGGAAAATTATAACGGTCAACCTGAGGTTTGATATTTACTTTTTCCACGCCAGGCAATGCTTCCATTTCTACCACCTGAATTTCATTATCGAAATGACCAATATTACAAACAATGGCTTGGTCTTTCATATTGCTCATATGCTGAGCAGTAATTACATCTTTATTACCGGTTGTAGTCACAAAAATATTGCCCTCTTTAACGGCTTCTTCCATAGTGGTAACTTCAAAACCTTCCATTGATGCTTGCAATGCGCAAATAGGATCAATTTCTGTTACAATAACACGAGCGCCATAACTTCTCATAGAGTGAGCAGAACCTTTTCCAACATCGCCATATCCGGCAACAACAACAACTTTACCTGCAATCATTACATCTGTTGCGCGTTTAATGCCATCGGCTAATGATTCGCGACAACCATAAAGATTATCGAATTTAGATTTAGTAACAGAATCGTTTACGTTGATAGCGGGAACAAGTAATTCGCCTTGCTCAAACATATGATATAAACGATGAACACCTGTTGTAGTTTCTTCCGAAACACCTTTCCAATCTTCAACTGTACGATGCCATTTCTGATTATCTTCTTTCAATAAGCCTTTTAAAAGCTTCAACACTTCTGCTTCTTCTACACTTCCTGCTTCAACATCTAAGGTGCTTGCGTCTTTTTCAGCTGCATATCCTTTATGAATCAACAAAGTAGCATCGCCACCATCATCAACAATTAATTGAGGACCTTTTCCGTCAGGGAAACTCAAGGCTTGGTTTGTACACCACCAATATTCTTCTAAAGTCTCGCCTTTCCAAGCAAAAACAGGAACGCCTGAAGCAGCAATAGCAGCAGCAGCATGATCTTGAGTTGAAAAAATATTACAGCTTGCCCAACGTACATTAGCACCTAAAGCCACTAATGTTTCAATTAAAACTGCTGTTTGAATGGTCATATGTAAAGAACCTGTAATTCTAACGCCTTGTAAAGGCTTGGTTTTACTGTATTTTTCTCGGATAGACATTAAACCCGGCATTTCTTGCTCGGCAATATCTAATTCTTTTCTACCCCAATCGGCCAAATTAATATCGGCGACTTTATAATCTAATGTTTGTGTTGTTATGTTAGACATTTTTTTCTTTTATTTTTCTGATTTTGTGGGCGCAAAGTTACCTAATTTTTCTGAATTCATTTAAGCTCAAGTTTGATGATAAATCAATTAAAATTGTATTTTCGTGTTATGAGTAAAAAATCTGTTCTCAACCTTAGTTTTTTCTTCTTTTTTGTATTGTTTTTTTTAGGGCTTAGTCTTAGTATAAATAATGCACAAGTACAAACCAAAAAAGAAGTACAGACAACTTTTCAATATAAAATTTCGGATTATTCCAGTAAACGATCTGCTTTAATCCAGAAGTTAAATAATATTCTAAACACCAAGGGAATTCTTGCTTTTGAAAAACAAGCCTTACTCAATCAGCAAGAATATGGTGAAAATTTAGCTTTTTATTTATACAAAGATCACAAGCTTATATTTTGGACTAATAACCACTTACTTATTCCTGAGACTGACAGCTCATTTAGTAATACTGTTTCTTGTATGAAAATCGGACCTCATTGGCTTATTACAGAAGGTCTAACAAATAAAAATTACACTTTAGTAGGAATAAATATTTTACATGTTGATTACAGCTTACAAAATGAATTTTTACACGATTATTTTTTGGAGTCTTATGATATAAAAGACAACTTAAAATTGTCGAAAAACAGAGGAGAATACGAGATTACCGATCTGAACGGAAAATTTCTGTTTTCTTTCACTTTTGAAGAAAACAGATTTTTGACGGGACATATGCCTTTTTTACTCTTTTTTATTTTTCTACTCTCCTATATCTTTTTTGTTTTTTCTATTGATGTAATACTTAAAAAAATAAAAATAATTAATCTGTCAATTATATCTAAAACCATTGTATTTATCGGTTTAAGCGGAATATACCTTTTGTTTTTTAGTAGTATAAATTTCCCGTCTTCCCTTTTTCAGAGCCCATTATTTCAACCCCAACTTTATTCCAATCTTAGCCTTCACACTTCACTCGGATCTCTTTTTATGATTAGCATATGGCTACTTTCCGGAACTATATATTTTAATTATATTATTAGCTTTAAAACAAAAAAGCAGAAATCAATACTTCAACAAATTAGCTTAACATTAGCCGTACTTATAAGTATTTCGTTACTTTATTACGGACTCTATGTACTGTTGTGTAGTTTAGTTTTCGATTCTCAAATTAATTTGGAAATTACGGCTATCACCAAACTAAGTTTCTACAGCTATACGGTAATTATTCTAATAATGTTTTTACAGGGATCTTGGTTTTTTATTAGTAAAAAACTTATTGAGCATACATTATCGTATTTAAAGAATAAAAAATATTTTATTCTTATTTCATTCTTTACAGCCTTACTATTTGGGTATCTTCCTCTTCAAAAAGGTATTATAAGTCAATTTAATCAGCTGTTTTTATTTCTATATTTTCTATCTGTCTTTTATTTGTTTTACAAAAAAAATAAGGCTGTATTTTGGCAAAATGTTTATTTTCTATTTCTTTTTATTTCTATAAGTGGCGTTTATTATACAAATTTATCTAACCAAAAAGAAGAAACTATTCGCAAGACAGGACTATCTACTTATTTATTAAAGAATGATCCCTTATTAGAAAATCATTTTTTAAATGAAAAACAAAAACTACTTACAGATAGTTTGTTAATCTATAGATTAAATAATTTAGATTATTCACGCGATGAAATTATAGATCAAATTAAACAATCATATTTTTTAGATGCTGCTAAAAACTATGAGATTAGCATGGTTTTCTGCGATACAGAAAGTCAGTTACTTGTTTTACCGGAAAATATTGAAACTCCTTGCTTTCCTTTTTTCGACGAGAGAATAAAGCAGGCTAGCGATACTATTGCAGAAAACACACTCTATTTAATCGATCATCATTTTAGGACAAAAAATTATATCGGAATTATTGAGTTTATACAAAAAGGGATTAAAACAAAATTATTCGTTGAGTTTTTATCAAAATATCAACCGAAAGAATTAGGAATACCGGCTTTATTATCTAACGCAAGAAATTGGGATTTACACTTTTTTAGTAACTATTCTTATGCTTATTATTTTAATGGAGAATTGAGCGAATGGTTTGGAAAATATGATTACAAACAAAATTTAGAATCGTACGGACAGAACGTAATCACCAAAGAAAATTACTTTTCTTTTGAAGACTATTCTCACTTTGTTTATATTCAAGACAATCAGAATGTTTTATTAGTAAGTAAACCTAATATTCCTTGGCTAAAGAAAATTGCTTCTCTATCCTTTTTATTTCTTTTTTACAGCTTAAATATTTCTGCTTTATTTTTATTAATCTATTTAAGTCAAAATTTTTCAAACCTAAATATTGGATATCAGTCGCGGCTACAAATAAGTATGGTAGCTATTTTATTATTTTCATTTGTTACCATTGGCTTATCCAGTTTATACTACCTCTATTATCTTAACGATGAAAAAAATAAAAGTGTTTTAATGGAAAAAGCACACTCGGTTTTGATTGAGCTTGAACATAAATTACAAGATATTGATGAGGATTACGAAAATGAAAGTGAATATTTGGAAAGCCTTTTAATAAAATTTTCACAAGTCTTTTTTACCGATATAAATTTATACGATTTAAACGGTAATTTATTAGCCAGTTCTCGTCCTCAATTATTTGACGCAGAGCTAATTTCGCGGAGAATGGAACCTAATGCATTTTATAATTTAGGAATAATGAAAAGCTCTAAATTTATGCATAACGAACAAATTGGTTTACAAGAATTTTATTCGGTATATGTGCCTTTCCGGTCTGTTGATAATAAAACGGCAGCATATTTAAACCTTCCTTATTTTGCCAAACAAAACGAAATAGAAGAAGAAATATCAGGCTTTTTAGTGGCTTACCTCAACATTTATATGTTTTTAATTTTACTCACTTTAGCATTAACCATTTTAGTTTCTAATTACCTGTCAAAACCATTAAAATTATTGAAAGAAAAAATACAAAGAGTAAGGCTTGAAACTAAAAATGAAAAAATAGAATGGAATAAGAAAGATGAAATTGGAGCTTTAATTCTTGAATATAATCGTATGGTTGAAGAATTAGCCGATAGTGCCGAAAAATTGGCTCGTTCTCAACGCGAATCTGCTTGGCGCGAAATGGCACAACAAATTGCACACGAAATTAAAAACCCTCTTACTCCAATGAAACTAAATATCCAATACCTTGAAAAGTCTTGGAATGAAAATAGAGAGGATTTTGATAAAAAATTAAAACGAATTGCAAATAACTTAACGGAACAAATTGATATCCTTTCGGATATTGCATCGCAGTTTTCCAGTTTTGCAGCTATGGAACAGATTAAAACCGAATCTATACCGGTTAAATCTTTACTTAAAAGTACTATAGATCTGTTTATAGGTCATAATCAAGTTCATTTCAAGACTCAATTTCCCGAGGCGGAAGTGTTTATTTTAGCCGATCGTAATCAATTTATCAGAATATTAAATAACTTGATAAAAAACGCCATCCAATCGATGACAGAAAAAAGTTCGGCAGAGATTGATATTAAGCTTTTTACACATTATGATAATGTTGTAATCAATATTACAGACAATGGATGTGGTATTTCGGAAGCAGAAAAACCCTATGTTTTTGAACCTCGATTTACAACAAAAACAGGAGGTATGGGACTCGGCTTGGCTTTGGTTAAAAGAATGACAGAAAATGTAAACGGAAATATTCGTTTTGAATCTAAAGAAAATATTGGAACGAGTTTTATTTTACAGTTCCCTAAACATATTCCATCATGAGAACAGATATAATAATTTTAGGATTAGCTTCGCTTTGGGGCCTTTATTGGATTGCTAGAAATAAACACATTTTTAGTTCTTTGGTAACTATTGGATTAATAGTGGGTATTGTCTTGGCCTATCTTAAACTTAACGGTTCCATAATAATTGGATTGTCAGTCTTTCTTATTTCTGCTACAATAGCATTATTATATACTTTGTTTTATAAAAAATTTAGTCCCACAAAACGAATAGTTATTACTTTAATTATTTTACCTACGGTGATTTACTGGTTATTTTTAATAAATCATTTACCCGGTGCTCATTGGATATGGTACAGTTTATTTTTACCCTTTATTGGCTTAATTTATGGTTTATTAAGACCGGTAAATTTAAAAAACGAATGGGGTTTTATCATAATACTTTTAGCCGAAGCATTAAGCCATATTTACCCTATAGTAATTAATCAAAAACTATTTTAATATGAATAAAAACAAATGGCGACTCGATGGAAAACGAGCTGTGATAACAGGAGGAACTAAGGGTATTGGTTTAGCTGTTGCTAACGAAATACTTGATTTGGGAGGAGAAGTTTTTATAGTAGCCCGAGACCAAAATCTAATCAATAAAAAAATAGAAGAATGGAAACAACAAGGGTTTAAAGCTTTTGGGGTTGCTGCTGATGTCAGTACAAAAGACGGGCGAAGTGATTTATTTAAAGCCATAGCAGAAATATGGGACAGTTTTGAATTATTGATAAATAATGTAGGAACCAATATCAGAAAAAAAGCCGTAGAATTTTCTTTAGAAGAATACGAATATATTATGGCTACCAACATGACATCTAATTTTGAAATGTCACGATTATCTTATCCGTTTTTAAAAGCAACCAAAGATGCTGCAATTGTAAATTTATTATCTGTTGCTGGATTTACACATTTACGAACCGGTCCTCCCTACGGAATGAGCAAAGCTGCTCTTCATCAATTAACCAAAAATTTAGCCGTTGAGTGGGCAAAAGATGGAATTCGTGTTAATGCGGTAGCGCCTTGGTACACCAAAACCCCATTGGTAGAAAAGCTTTTGCAAGACAAAGATTATTATAAAGACATTTTGGATCATACACCTATGGGACGAATTGCTGAAGCTGAAGAGGTGTCGAGTTTAGTTGCATACTTATGTATGCCGGCTGCAAGTTATATAACCGGACAAAGTATAGCGGTAGATGGTGGTTTTTTAATTCAAGGATTTTAGTTGATAATCTTAAATTATTGAAACACTTATGACAAAAATCAACAAAGCGAGAAGTTTAAACTTCTCGCTTTGTTACAAAATTAATTATAAGAAAATTTATTTTTCAATAGGGTTTGCTGAATCAAAACTCCATCCATTCATAGCTTCATCATAAACTTTTACATTAGGATAATCTAATAAAGAGCTTAACACAAAGAAAGGTAATCCTGCACGAACAGCTGTACCGCAATAAAATACAATAGTCTTATCAGATGTTATTCCGGCAGCATTTAACATATTTACTATTTCCTCATTAGATTTTAACACACCACCTTCTTTTCCAAAACTTTTCCACTCTAAATTAATAGCACCGGGGATATGACCGGGACTTTTACCATCGGTACCCATATATTCTTTTGGAGCACGAGCATCAACAAAAAGTACATTAGCATTTTTTAAATTAGCTTTTACCCATTCAGTATCAACAAAAATTGAAGCGTCTGTATTAGCTGTAAAATTAGCTTTACTAGCTTTTGTTGGTGCAGGAGTAAGTGGTATACGAGCTGCACGCCACGCTTTCATATCTTTTTGTAGAATTTTCACATCGGCAACACCCATATATTTTAAAATCCAATACATGCGTCCGGCATATTTATTATTCCCATCATCATAAACAATAATGGTATTGGTATTAGAAATACCATGATCGCCTAAATATTGAGCAACATCAGCAGCAGGTTTTAAAACACCTTCCGGTTTACCTTCTTTGGTAAGTGCTTTTAAATCGATATTAATAGCATTACGCAAATGTGATACTCTGTAATTTTTAGCCGATTGTACAGATATAACTTTAACGTTTTTATCCTTAGCGGCTTTAGCATATCCTTTAGCATCGAATAGTCCTTGAGCAAATAAAGAAGGAACAAGGAAGAGAAATGCTAGAATAAGGCCATAAATTTGTTTTGTATTTTTCATTTTTTAAGCTTTTAAAAAAGGTTTTCCAAAAAAACCTCTTGAATTATATATTAAAATTTAACTTGTAATTGCAGTACAAAAAAATCGTTTTCTACCTCATGCCAATCAGCTAAAACAGTATCGGAACTTTCCTCGGCTTTGTACACATAATTTACTTGTAATCGTGTCCACTCATTAAAGTAATAGTTAAAACCAAAAGTCCAGTCTTGTTGTTTGTTAAAATCAATATCGGCATCAGGATCATAAGATTCAAACTTTATTACAGGTTGAATATTCCACGGTGTTTTATAAAGAGCTTGTACGAAAAAACCGTTCTTAACAAAATCTCCGACAACTAATGTTGGTGTTGATCCACAACCACCTCCAACTAAAGTAGAACCTTGGTCATTGCCGTTGATATATTCTGCCTGTATAAGGAAATTCTTCTTTTCCACGGAAATATCAAATCCATATCTTTTCCGAACATCATCGTCCATAGTTGGGTCAGAAGGCTTTAAAGTACCGTATTTATAACTAGCACCAATGCTTATTCCGGCAAGAGGAGAGAAAATAAGGCGGGCAGTATAATCTTTGCCTTTATTGTTATCCTTTAAATTCATGCCAGTTCCATTTGTATAAGCAAATTTCCAAGCCAATACATTCGTGTTTTTTAAACCAAATAATTCTTTATCACCTGTGCCACCCCAAATCATAATACCTAGATCGCGGAAAGGACTGGCCAATTCGCTTACTACACGTGAACGATTAACAGTATTTAACGACTGACAAGGCGTTAATAATTCTAATCCGAAAGGGGTTTTAAATTGTCCCATGGTTATATTAATCCAAGGGGCTAATCGTTTGTAAGTCATAAAGGCATCAAGCAAATAGGGGCCGCCTTTTGTTGGGCTAAATTCCGTCATTACATAATAAGAGAAGTCGTAAGGAATATTTCCAACTACACCTAAGCGTGCGCGATTAAAATAAAAACTGTTTTCGGCTTTTAAGCCGTTAATTGGGCTAACGCCATCGCCAAGGAATTGATGTTCATATTGACCTTGAATATATCCAACAACCTGTACTCCGTCGTCGGAAGAAGCTTCCATACATCCTTGAGCGAAAAGCCCAGCAGGAGCCATAAGAATAGTTAGTAATATTATTGATAGAATCTTTTTCATTTTATTTAATTTTTAATTGTTATCAATTATAAAAAACAGTTTATTATTTAGATGCAACTAAAGGGTAACCTTGTGCTTCTGATGCACTCCATTTGTGTGATCCTAAAGCGTCATAAACCATACCGTTAGCACCAAATTTTAGACTTAGCGCATCGTATCCAATTACATTTAAATAGGCAGTAATCATAGAGGATGTTTGACCAGTCCAGCAATAAGTAACTATTTGTTTAGAAGGATCTAATTTATTTATTTCACCATTTTCAATAGTAAGTGGACTAATACGGTGAGCACCTGAAATATGTCCATAATGCTCAACATCGGTAGCAGCCCAGAAATTATTGATAAAATAGTTGCTTGGTGTTGTTAAAACATCGGCATTAGTTGCACCTTTAAAACCGTTGGTTAACATATAAGTAACACGTTCAGCAAGTATTCCTTCGCCTGTTGTAGAAGCAGATGAGATGCTTGGGCTATCAAAAGTAGCATCAGCAGCTAAAGCTCCAGGAGCAGCAGTCCAATTAGAACTTGTAGTTCCTGAATTTCCCGTGTTTGTGTTCCAAGCACCGGCAAGGCTAATGTCCCAACTACTCATTCCCCATTTAAGAACTTTAGCATCAGGATAACCACTTAAACGAAGCGCAACAACTGCGTGCGATGCGGTTTGTCCGGTATAACAAGCAACAACAATTGTTTTTCCAGCAGCATTTTCTGCAGCAGTTACAATATTACCAAGTGTTGAATTAACCGCACCATCAATGTGACCCGCATTATAATCACCTTCACCACGAATATCAATTACATAATAATCGTTAGTTGCATCAGCATCGGTAAGTTTTGTATACACATCTGTTGATGTTGTAATCCATCCGCTTGCAATAATATCCGACAAATCCATATCATTAGCCACAAGATAATCTGTAAGAATTTCTTGGGCAGGAGCACCACTTACAACAACAGGATAATCACGAGTTTCAGCATCAGTCCATTTATGGGCTTCTAAAGAAGAGTGAATTAAACTATTTGCACCAAACTTTAAGCTGTATGCATCATAACCTAAAACGGTAAGATAAGCAGTAATCATGGAAGACGTTTGACCTGTCCAACAATAGGTAACAACGGGTTTTGAATAATCAAGGTTGGCATATTCGCCTCCAGCAAGACTAAGAGGAAGAATATTATGCGCACCTGTAATATGACCATAATGCTCAATATCGGCAGGAGCCCAATAATTATTGATAAAGTAGTTGCTGGGTGTGTTTGCTACTGTAGCACCAGTTACTCCTTTAAATCCACCAGAAAGCATAGCGGCAACACGTTCAGCTAAAATAGCAGCACCATCAGTAGCTGTAGTTGTGTATTGAGGATCGCCGTGATTGTTGTTTCCGACAATATCTCCAGGAGCAGCAGTCCAGTTAGCAGCACCATTGTCTCCAACGCCACCATCCCATGATCCTTTGTAAGCAGAATTCCATCCAGCCATTCCCCATTTAAGGACTTTGGCTGTAGGATAACCACTTAAACGAAGAGCAACAACTGCATGACTGGCAGTTTGCCCGGTATAACAAACCACAAGAATAGGTTTACCACCGGAGGAGCTTGCTTGATTGAGTAGAGTCTCTAATGTTGCATTTACAGCACCAGGGATATGCCCTCCATCATAATCGGCAGCAGAACGAATATCAATAATGTAATAATCGTTGGTATCATCACCATCGGTCATTAGAGTATTCACAGCGTCAGCTGTTGTAATCCAGCCATCCAAGATATTTGGTAAGTCCATATTATTGTTTACCAAATAAGTTTTCATTGTCTTGAAACTTAAACTTGGATCTACATCCGGAGCATCAGGCTTATCCTTTTTACAGGAATTTAGTGCGAGCAAGGGAATAATTAATAACCCAAGCATTAATTTTGTAATCTTTTTCATAGTATTTATTTTATTAGACTATACAATTGGTTTGTTATTTTTTTTTGATATTGGGCTTAGCAACCGCCTACTTCGCCACCTGTATCATGAACTTGTTCTAGATTTTTTAGTTGCTCATCAGGATAAGCTAATTCCCATGCTTTAAATCCGCCTTTTAACCATTTAACATTTTCGAAACCGAATTTTTGAAGCACGTCTGCAGCTAACAAACCGCGGTGGCCTTTTTTACAATACACCACTACTAAATCGGTTTTTAGGGGAGGATAAAGGAATTGATTTTCCCAGAATTCATCTTTTAAAACATTGAATTCTATTAATCCACGAGGAATATTTACGGCTCCTGGAATATAGCCAGGATTAAACTCATTAGGCTCGCGAACATCGATAAGAACAATAATTTCGCCATCATCAAATAGTTGATGTAATTCTTGAACACTTATTTCAGTAACATTTGGTGCTACTTGTGCTAGTAATTCATCAACATTTTGATATGATTCTTTTGTGCTGCAAGCTGTTATCATAAGTCCGATAAGGACAAAGACAGTAATTTTTAATATGTTTTTTGTTTTCATCAGTATATGTCTTTATTTAAAAATCGATTGAAATATTTTAATTATTTATTATCCCTTTCGGCAAGAAGCTGCTCTAAACGAATTTTATTCTCGAGCAACTCTTTTTCTGCTAAAAGACGAGCTGTTGTATCAAGAATAAAACCTTCAACAGCAACAATTTCTTTATTGTGTACAACGGGAGTCATAGTAACAGTATGATGCCCTACGGATCCATCCTGACAAATACGCGTTACTTCACCATGAGGTATTGTTTCGCCTTTTAGTACTTTTTTAAATGTGATTTCTAATTCTTTAAATTCTTCAGGAGAACGACTCAGAGAATAATGTTTTCCTATTACGTCATCTATAGAGTCAAATTTATAAAGGGAAGCCCAAGCTTTATTTACTTCTTCGTAAATACCCTTACTATTTATCCTAAAATATCCGGCACCGCTATTGGCTACCACATCACGGAATTTTTCTTCTGTTTTCATGCCTAATTTTTCTTCTGTTTCTGCTAATGCGTTATCTAATAGATCACTTTTATCACCACTTGTTTTTAAGCGGGCTTTTGTGATTTTTAATGCTACTTCCATTTCATTAGCAAGCATGGCTCTGGCTCCTTTTTCATCCACTTCTTCCCAACCGGTAATCATAGCTATAATAGCCGATAATGGTTTATGTCCGGTAGTGGTTAAGTAAACATGAACGATAACAAATACTATTAGGAAATAAGCTCCGGCGGTATGTAAATACGCAACAATATCCAAGCCCGCAAGCTGAAAGCCTTGATTAGGATAATTGAGATACATATACGATAGACCTGTAATTCCCATCACAGGTATAACTAACATTTTAAGTCCTAAATAAGTAAACCGTTGTAAAGGATTAAATTTATTGTAAACCAACTTATTAGTAGGGTGTTCAGCACCTTTAAAAATGCCTGTGATATAATATTCTATTTGCTCTTTTAAGAGTTTGGTTGTGGGAATATATTGTCTCCACTCCCCTGTGGTAAAATGCCAGAAAATTGCAAATACAACCAATATAATGAGTGTCCAAGAAGCAGTATCATGAGTCCAAACGGCTGTTCTATATCCGAGAATCTCGAAAGTACCATGAATTTCTAATCCGGTGATGGCTAATGCAAAAATTAGAAGAACTTGCATCCAATGCCAAAATCTTTCAAATGCTTGATAAATATATATTTTCATCTTTTTTGATTTTTCTTGTTTAATAGTTTCTTATCTATATTAATCGTGTAAGCAATTTTTACGCATAAGGATACGTAGACCACCGTGAATAACAACTCCAATAAATGACAGTATAATCAGGATTAATCCGATATTATCTATCCAAGCGTTTGAATCTCTTCCGGGCATATAAAAATCAGTAAGCGAGGCCAATCGTCCGTCGGTACTATTTGTGTGACATTCAATACAGGTTAAAGATTGGCTTGCGGGACTAACTTGATGATTAAGAGGCCAATACATTTCCGTTTCAATAAAACCGTATTCGCCACTATAAGGTAAACCAACGTATTCCATTCCTTTCTCAATAGCCAAATTCCAGTCAAAGTCTTTCCAATATGCACCCTCTCCTTTCTTTTTAGCATATGTATTAACCTGTACGAGTGTATTATTTATTACATCATATGGTTGTTTTCCACGATGTACTTTTACAGGCCATATTTTTGAGCATCCTTTGGTTTTACAATTAGCTCCTTTATCGGAATATGCACCATCAAGAGTGTTCATTTGAACAGGAATTTCGGAAATAGTGTCTGTAATTAAATGGTGATCGGCTAAGCCGTTAAACCAGTAATACTCCGGTTTTACATTTTGATCCCATACAAACGAACCTTTAATAGAGAGGTAGTTGTGATTTCCATCGGCATCAGATTCGTGAATTGTATTTCCATCTTCATCTAATCTACCGGCAGTTGACCAGTCCCACCACATTTTAGTGCTATTAGCTTTAGCATAAAAAGGAATATGACAGGTTTGACATGCAATACGAAGACCATGTTTATTTAATAAATCGTCTTTATGTGGAGCTTCGGTATGGCATTGTGCACAGCTTATACGATTTTTATTTTCTGATGAAAGTGCATAAAGCTTGCCGGTTATATTGTGATTTTCTGTTATATGACATTCTATACAACTCATGTTTTCGCCATCAGTACCCATATGAACATCAATTTCTGTGGAACAATTGTCCATAGCTTTATCTAAATCGCCATGTTTTACATTGTTTCCACCACCTCCCCAATAATGACAAATGCCACAGTTGGCTCTTTCCGGTGGTGCTACACTTTGTGCAACTATGTTAAGGTTAATTCCCTCATAAGGATAGCCTGCTTTTCCGGGTTCTTTTTTATAAATTCCTGATTGATCATGACAAACTAAACAATCAATATTTTCTTTTTTATTGAAATCGAAAGTTTCATCTTTCCAACCGTAACCAATATGACATCGAGTACAGGTTTCTCGATTTGAGGAAGTGCCAATACAAAAGTTATTGAGAATATTTTTCTTTCCTAAAGAAACTTCTCCACGACCATTAAGTTTTTCGGTTCGTTCCCAAGTCCAATGGTTATTAGCCATAATTTCAGTATGTCTTTCATTATGGCAACTCAAACAGGCTAAAGTAACATCCTGTGGTCGTTTAAAATCTTGTTGCAATACTGCAAACTTACTGTGATCAACAACTTTTCGGTTTACCCGATCGGCTTTTCTCACATAGTTTGTTAGTTTTATCGTTGATTGATTATCTGTTTCTTCCTCATTGCTTTGAGCTGCAAATAAAGCCGAAATTGGAAACAGAATAATCAGTACGAAGTAAATGGTTTTTTTCATAATCTAAATTTTAGTCGACTGTGTTTAATACTCGTTAATTGATTCACAACAAAACTAAATAAATCGTTAATTGAATAACAGTAATGGGAGTACAAATACAATAGACCAAAAAATGAAATAAATCATACATAAACTGACATATATCAATATTTGGATTGATATTTAAAATGAAGTATTAGCGAATATCATTCTAATTTATTAGAACACTGCATTTTATAAATTTATAAGGGCTATAATCCGAGATATTATTTAGAAAAATTTAAAAATGACTTAAAAAATTAGAATCATGATTTATTAAAAGTCTGTTTTTTATCGGCATAAAAAAGTAAAACCACAAATATTATTTAGAAAAGAAAAAAGAAAAAGCACATAATAACCTTATATTAAGAGTATTATAAATTCATATCTTCTCGCTTATTTAGAATGGTTTTTAAAAAAGGAAGTTTAAAAAACTTAGCAAAAAACTATATATCTTTATATCATAAAATATTAGTAGTTATGAATACGCAACCAAAATCGGGTTATCTATGTTTTTTTACAACGCTTAAATTAACTGGTTTTAATCCCAAAGGAAAAAATGAATGGATGATTTTAGAATCTAACTCGGCACCGGGTTATTATTCTAAAGCTAACTTTCCCATTAATGAACATCGTCAATTTGATAGACATTTGTATATAATTGTTAAAAGACCCGCTCCGTGTTTTCAGGATTTGGTTTTACGCAAGAGTAGCGAAATTATTCAAAAACAAAATTTAACTATTTACGCTTCTCCCGGTCAGCTGAAGTTATTTAATAAAAATTATCAATGTATCAGAGTTAGAGTAAGTCAAATAGATAATATTTATCCTTTGATTGATGGTTTAAAAGCTGAAGGAATAGAGTTTTTAAATTATAAAAAAGTTGATACATACTATAGTTTTATACAACACAAAAAATACATTAAACTAAATAAAATTGGGGAGTGCATTTATCAAGATGAACAAGTACCAAACAGATATTTTATTCAGCTTCCTCGCACAATTGATTATAGTGAATTTGAAAAACTAATAGAGGAAATTAAGTACAACTGTAAATTCAATCATTTTGATGCTTCATTAGCTTATTTAAATCAAGGAGAAAATACTTTTGATTTTGCAGCTCTTTATTCCAATCATTGCGAAAAAGATCGTCTATCTGAATTTAAACATCAAATAGATAAATTACTCAAATAAATAATCAATAAAAAAGGGATGAAATTTCATCCCTTTTTTATTGATTAACTTTTTAAATGGATTACTCCTTTAACCTTCTTTTTTCTTTAGAAGCTCTTCCATAAGTATTTTATTTTCCATTAACTCTTTCTCTGCTAATCTGCGTACAGTTGTATCTAAAATAAAACCTTCAACACCTACTACTTCTCCGTTCATAACTACAGGAGTCATTGTAACGGTATGGAAGCCTAAAGATCCGTCTTTACAAACACGTTTTACTTCACCATGAGGAATAGTTTCTCCTTGCAATACCCGATTAAAGGTTTTTTCCAACTCGGCAAAATCTTCTTTTGTACGACTTAAGGAATAATGCTTTCCAATAATTTCGTCAGCAGAATCGTATTTATAAAGACGTATCCATGCATCGTTTACAGCACCATAATAACCCAATTTATTAATTCTGAAATATCCCGCACCCGATTTAGCAATCACATTTTGGAATTTTTCTTCCTTTTTCATCCCCAAAAATTTTTCAGTTTCTTCTAAGGCTTCATCAAGAAGTTCTTTTTTATGATCATCGGTTTTTAAATGAGATTCAGTAGCTTTTAAAACGACTTCCATTTCATTAACAACCATTGCGCGAGCATCATTAGGATCTACCTTTTCCCATCCTGTTAGCATTGCTGTTATTGCTGCCAAAGGTGTATGACCTGTTGTAGTTAAATAAACATGTGCAATAATAAATGTAACTACCGAAAAAGCGCCGATGGTATGTATAAGAGCAACAAGATCTAAACTACTTAGTTCAAATGTTGTATTTGGATAATTCAAATACATAAATGCAAAACCGGTAACTCCCATAACAGGAATAATTAAAATATTTAATCCCAAATAAATAAGACGCTGTAGGGGGTTAAATTTATTATAAATAAGTTTTCTTGTTGGATGTTCGGCACCTCTAAAAATACCTGTAATATAATAATCTACCTGTGCCTTAAGAAGTTTTAGTGTAGGTTTATATTGCCTCCACTCACCGGTTGTAAAGTGCCAGAAAATAACAAAAACTATTAGTATAAGATAAGCCCAAGCCGCTACTCCGTGTAATTTTACAGCATTCTCAAATCCAAACAAACTATAAGAGCTGTGTATTTCAAATCCCGTTAAAGCCAAGGTAATCATTAATAAAACCTGAGTCCAGTGCCAAAAACGCTCAAAACCTTTATATATATATATTTTCATAAAAAATTATTTTTTAATTAATGACTTACATTCTTACGGAAGAAAATACGCAAACCTCCATGTATTAAAACTCCTGCGAGTGTGGATACTAAAAGTATTATTCCTAAATAATCTAACCATTCGTAGTGATCACGTCCGGGCATATAAAAACCATCCAATTCGCTTAAACGACTTTCATCTCCACGAGCGTGACAATCGGTACATTTTAAGGCTTGATCTGCAGGAGCAACCTGATGATTTAATGGCCAATACATTTCTGTTTCTACAAAACCAAATTTTCCACTAAAAGGTTGATGAATATATTCTGTTCCTTTTTCAAGCGATTTAGCCCAGTCGAAATCTGCCCAAAATGCTCCGCTGCCTTTTGGCCCAACTACTTTTGGCTGAAGTAAAGTATTATATTCAGTATCATAAGGTTGTTTTCCACGCATGATTTTTACCGGCCAAATTTTTGATGGTGCAAGCGATTTAGTCTGTGCCCCTTTATCTGCATAAGATCCGTCTAAAGTATTAAGCTGTACGGGAATAGTATCTATTTTATCCGTAACCAAATGGTGTCCTGCCAAACCGTTAAACCAACGATATTCAGGTATTACATTACGACCCCATTTAAAATTTCCTTTTTTCGAAAAGTAGACAACATCTCCTATGCTATCCTTAATTTCAAATACTTTACCATTCTTATCTAATTTTCCTGCCGTTGACCAATCCCACCAAAGTTTAGTTGGGTTTGCTTTGGCATAAGTTGGAATATGACAAGTCTGACAAGCTATACGATCAGTATGTTTGTTTAGTATTTTATTTTTATGTGGCGTATCGGTATGACATTGTTCACAGCTTACCCTATCATTATTTTCACTGGAAAGGGCATATAATTTACCTGTAATATTATGATTTTCTGTAACATGGCATTCTGTACAATTCATATCTTCACCTTCTTTGGCCATATGCACATCTAAATTGCGATCGGCATGAAGCATTGCTTTTTCCATATCGCCATGCTTAACATTATTACCTCCACCACCAGCAAAGTGACAAGCACCACAATTTTGACTTGAAGAAAGACCAACATTTTGAGCTACTAAATTAAGATTTGTTTGTGGTGTTGGCATTCCACCCATTCCTTTTTTATAGGTTCCTGTTTTATCATGGCAAACTAAACAATCAATATTTTCTTTTGCTTGAAAGTTAAAGGTAGTATCAACCCAACCATATCCGGCATGGCATTTACTACACATTACTTCATTACTTTCTACTCCAATACAAAAGTTATTTAGTATGTTCTTTTTACCAACAGAAATAAGTCCGTGATTAAGAATTTTTTCTTTTCTGTCCCAAGTAAAGTGGTTATTAACCATCAATTCTGAATGACGCTCTGTATGGCAACTTAAGCAGGCTAAAGTCACATCTTGAGGTCGAGCAAAATCTTGTTTAAGAATATCGAATTTGCTGTGATCCACAGGAACACTTGTTTTTCGATCAGCTTTAAAGGTATAGTTTTCTATAAGTAAACGAGTTGCTTGTGTTTTATTATTTTCAGCTTTTTGGCTGAAAGCAAGACTCTGAATCATAAAGAAAAGCAAAACAATAATGACGCTTTGTTTCATATGTAAACGCTGTTTTTAGATGATTTATATTCAGCCAAATATATTGAAATGGCTTTTAATACAGACCCTATTAAAGTTAAAATGAAACAAAAACGAAACAGATATGAAAGCCTATTAAATGTGATGTATATCATTATTTATAAAAAACATATTGTATTTTGAAATAAAAAATAAATTAAAAAAACATATTATGACCAATAAAGTTATCGATAAAAGCGTTCGTCAGTTTCACTTTTATAAGGAATCAACAACTGACGATAATGGTATGCACCTGACTATCTATCTATAAAACTGTAATAAAAATTTAAAAGATTGGTATCTGATTCAAGTTCAGTAGAGTCTAATAATTACATAGAAAGAATAGAATCTGAGTGCTATTTTTTCTACGAAGATTATGTGAAAATAAAAATGATAGAGTATTCGCAAAGATGGTGTAAAAACATCCTTAAGAAACACAAAAAAAATAAGCCGAATAAAACTCCTAACTCACAACGACTAGGAAATAATTTTTCTTCCCTTTTTGGATAAGAATATATTTTTCATTTAGTAAATCGTCAGGACTTATGGAGTAGTTATCTTTAACCTTAGCTTTATTTATACTAACCCCGTTATCTTTAAGCATTCTTCTTGCTTCACCTTTAGATGAAAAAATTTGAGTTTTCTCGGCTAAAAAGTCAATCACTCCCATAGTATTTTCCAAATCGATTTTACTAACTTCAAATTGAGGAACGCCTTCAAAAACACTTAAAAAAGTACGTTCATCAAGTTTTCTTAAAGCTTCTGTTGTTGCTTTACCAAATAAAATTTGAGAGGCTTCAATAGCGGCTTCATAATCAGCTTCGGAATGAACACGAATGGTAATATCTTTTGCCAACACTTTCTGTAACTCACGCATATGAGGAGCTTCATTATGGCGTGCTATTAGTTCGGCTATTTCTTCCTGAGAAAACAAAGTAAATATCTTTATGTATTTCTCGGCATCAGCATCGGAAGTGTTTAACCAAAATTGATAAAAAGCATAGGGAGTTGTCTTTTCGGGATCGAGCCAAACATTTCCACTTTCGGTTTTCCCAAATTTACCACCATCGGCTTTAGTAATTAACGGACAGGTTAAAGCGTAAGCTTTTCCTCCTGCCTTACGGCGAATAAGTTCTGTTCCGGTTACAATATTTCCCCACTGATCGGCACCACCCATCTGTAATTTGCAGTTCTTTTCGGTATAGAGATGTAAGAAATCTGTTCCTTGTACAAGCTGATAAGTAAACTCCGTGAAAGACATACCTGCTTTTGATTCTTCACCAATTCTTTTTTTAACCGAATCTTTCGACATCATATAATTAACGGTAATATGCTTACCAATATCACGAATAAAATCGAGGAAAGAAAATTCTTTCATCCAGTCGTAATTATTAACTAATTCGGCTGCATTAGGTTCGGAAGAGTCAAAATCCAAAAATTTCTTAAGTTGTTTTTTCAGTCCTTCTTCGTTTTTACGAAGTTCTGTTTCGTCCAATAAATTTCGTTCTTCCGATTTGCCCGAAGGATCTCCAATCATTCCGGTTGCACCACCTACAAGTGCTAATGGTTTATGACCTGCAATTTGTAAATGCTTGAGCATCATCACACCAACTAAATGACCAATATGAAGAGAATCGGCAGTTGGATCGATACCTACATAAGCCGAAATCATTTCCTTTTCCATTATCTCTTCAGTTCCGGGCATGATATCGTGGATCATTCCTCTCCAACGTAATTCTTCAACAAAATTCATTTTGTATTTCTTTTTCTGATTAAGGCGCAAAAGTAAGAAATTTTAAGGCAATTCTGAGGCAATTCAAACTGTAACTTTAAGTCACGCTCTTATTAAAATATCTTTACTCGATAATATCTTTATATTATGTTGGATAATATAATTTTTCTCTGACAAATAAGCTTGGTCAGGATACCGTATTTTAAAAGGTCATAAGTTTAAACGTTAAGCAAGGGTTTCTCTTTGAGTGAAATCCTTACTCATAAGAAAAAACAATTTATTTTAAAATTTGTATAGTCAAAGGATAATGATAAGCTCGGTGATTCATTACTTTTATGGTGTTGATTATAATCACAACCTGACTAAATAGACCGATAAAGATCAATAAAGGAAGACCAATCAGAACAATCAGCAAGATAGCAGAAGCAATCAAATAAATAAAAATTGAAAGCTGAAAGTTCATAATATCTTTGAAATGCTGTTCATACTCCGCTAGCTCTTCCTTTTTGAATAACCAAATAAGAAGAGGCGGAAAAACAAAAGTTAAGATTCCGCTTAAATGCATAAGAATAACCCAATTGTAGGCATCTTGAGAAAACGTTTTAGGGCTGTTAATTTTCTTGCTTGTTAAGACTTCTAAATCTACCTCTAAAGCCTGCGCAAGAGCCGTTAAAGTGTAAGTACGCGGATCAACTTCTCCACTTTCAATACGCTGAATAGTCCGAACACTAAGACCTGTTTGCTCTGCAAGTTCTTCTTGAGTTAGTCCTTTAAGGATTCTTAATTCTTTAATTTTAGCTCCAATATCTTCCATAATTTTTTTCTGCTAAAGTAGATTGAAATTCAGCGAACACGCCACTTCATTTACCCGACATTTACCCGACATTCGGCTTGAATTAGCTATTGTACGGGCTATTTTCCATACCAATCTAAAATACGAACTTCTATTTCTGAATTTCCAGCCGCAACTAAAGCCTTGAATTTATCTAAATCGCTAAAACCGTTTTTTCCTCTATAATGATATGGATAAATTACTTTTGGTTGAATAATCAGTGTTGCTTTTGCAGCATCATCAACATCCATAGTGTAGGGAAGATTCATACACAAAAAAGCCGCATCGATATTTTCAATTTCATTCATTTCGGGAATATTTCCTGTATCTCCGCTAATATAAATTCGCTTTCCGCCAAGCTCTAAAATATACCCGTTTCCGACACCTTTAATATGAAATGTTTGTTCTGTTTTTGGATAATTATAGGCCGGAACAGATTTTATAGAAATTTTAGATAACTCAATGTTTTCGCCATTTGGCAGAATATAAAGTTTGGCTTTAAATTTATCGTCTAGTTTGTCTGCAACTTCTTGGGGAACAATAAAAGGAACACCTTCGGCATTAATTCCATCAAGTGTAACTTTACTAAAATGATCGCCGTGACTGTGTGTAATAAAAACCATATCTGGCTTAGCAAAAGAATTATAAACCGTAGGATTACCAACAGGATCGATGTACAGCGTTAAACCATTCCATTCCCAAACCATACTGGCATGCTGAATGGGATGAATTTTTAGATTGCCTTTTTGAGTAGGCAAAATTTCTTGTGCAAAATTGAGATTAGCTGAGAAAAAAACAAACAAGGCAAGAAAAAGCGTTTTAATATGCATAGCAAGAGATTAAAATGAAAGGATAAAGATAAGGAATCTGGATGGACTTTTAATACTGGCTTAGTTAAAGCAATAAGGTCGGACTGCGACTCTAAGTCGCGCCCCGACTTTGAATTCGGCTTTTGTATTTTACGACTTAATCAGGAAATTAAGCCGAGCACAGTTTTACCAATTCGGAGTGCGACTCTAAGTCGCGCCCCGAATTGTAATTCAACTTTTTATGTTTTACGACTTAATTACAAAGTAAGCCGAGCGTAGGAAAAGTTTAAATCTTTCTTAATTCAACTTAATAAAATTATAGGTAATGGTTCCTTTTTGAATTTCTACAGCTTCAGGATCGGCTGCAAATATAGCTTTGAGAGCAGCTTGTTTGGCCATATTTCGTAAACTAATATCGGATACCGTTGTACCTTTTTGTAGAATCTCCGCCCGAATAACATGCCCGCTTTTATCCACCCAAATACTTACATTTACCCGTCCTTGATCATCAGAATTATAAGTGGGTTTTGGTAAAGTACTTGCCTTTCTGTTTCCAAGATTATAGGAAATACCATTGGAGCCTAAACCTCCAGGACCCTTATAATTTAGAGCATCGGGAACACCTGTTTCCATCCCTTTATCGCCTTGTTGATTATCGTTTCCTTCAGAGCTACTTGCTTTTCTTCCGGTGTACATCAAACGCTGGTCGACAACAGGTTCTGGCTCAGGTTCTGGCTTCACAATTTCTTTTGGTTGTTCAACCTTTTTCTCAGGTTCGGGTTTTTTCTCTTCTTTGGGCTGTTCTATCGGTTTTTCAACTTTCTTTTTGGACTCCTTTTTAGGTTCCGGTTTCTCCGCAATAGCAGGAGCTTCTTCCGTATCTTCTTCAATAATTTCTTCGGCTGGAGCGTCATCAGCAACATCTTCTATCACTTCTTCAATAATTTCTTGAACAGCTTGGGGCGGTGGTGCCTGAATTTCTTCGGGCTGAACTTGCTGCACATTTTGTCCTACTGGGCTAAAGCCTAAATTCACTTCAACACCTTCTTCTTCAGGCAAGGGCAATGGGGTTTTCAAAGCCATAAAAAAAAGAGCCAACAGCAATAAAGCGTGGAACAAAATAGTTCCAAAGCCTGCTTTAATTTTATCTTTTATTTCCTGACTCATCGAGCTTTATTTTGCTGGACTGGTTGCTAAAATTACCTTATGCTTTTGTCCGCTTTGCTTATTGATTCCATTTATAGCATCAATCACATTGACCACATATTGAACGGGAACACTTTTATCGCTTCTTAAAACTACAGTTCCATCAGTGTGAGCTGTGAGTTCTGCACTTAAAGCTTGCTGTAGATTTTCAGCTTCAA
>JAGGWH010000167.1 GCA_021157585.1 Bacteroidales bacterium
CATTATTACCAATCACATCGGCATCGCATTGAAAAAACTCGCGATAACGCCCTTTTTGTGGTCTGTCGGCACGCCAAACAGGCTGAATTTGATAACGCTTAAAAGGAAAGCTAATTTCATTTTGATGCTGCACCACAAAGCGAGCAAAAGGTACCGTTAAATCGTAACGCAATCCTTTTTCACTAATTTTAGCGGTTAACTTTTGGCTATTCTTTTGTACCAATTCCTCGTTAGAAGTCTTGCTAAGAAAGTCGCCTGAATTCAAAATTTTAAACAAAAGCTTATCCCCTTCTTCCCCGTACTTTCCCATCAAAGTAGAAAGGTTTTCCATTGCCGGAGTTTCTATAGGCTGATAACCAAAACGGATAAAATGCTTCTTAATCGTATCGAAAATATAGTTTCTTTTCAGCATTTCTGCTGGAGAAAAGTCGCGGGTTCCTTTAGGTATAGAAGGTTTTTGAACAGCCATAATGAGTTAATTTTTACGTGCACAAAGATAGAAAGAAAATACTTGTGGTAGAGGCTATTTTTCTATTGAAAATCTATCCCAATCTAAACCTACCGTAAATTTCTCACGAAAATCGTTTAAGGTTTTCTTTGAAAGAGAAAGCGTTTCTGTGTATTCGGTATTTGATGCATGTTTAATCAGCTTCTTTCCTTTGGCATCGTAGATATTGGAATCACCAGCATGAGCTAAGCCATTCCCGTCTTCGCCAATACGATTAACACCAATTACATAAGCTTGATTTTCGATGGCGCGAGCTTTTAATAAACTCATCCAAGGATCGCGGCGAGAGGCAGGCCAGTTGGCGATATAAATCAACAAATCAAAATCATATTTGCCATCAAAATAATTGTTTTTCGCCCAAACAGGGAAGCGTAAATCATAACAAACCAAGGGTTTTATTTTCCATCCTTTCAAATTTACTATCAGACTTTTTGTTCCGCCCGTAAATTTTTGGTGCTCGCCACCCATACTGAATAAATGGCGCTTATCGTATTGCTGAAAGCTACCATTAGGATTTACCCAAAGCAAACGGTTATAAAATTTATTTTTTTCTTTAATGATCAGGCTTCCGCAGATTACGGCTTGCTTTTCATAGGCTTGTTTTTGCATCCACCGCATGCTTTTGCCCGACATAGTTTCGGCAACATCTTCTGGCTCTACAACAAAGCCCGTATTGAACATCTCAGGCAAAACAATCAAATCAACAGCCTCATTAATTTGATTAATATCGTAAGCAAAACTTGCTAAATTGGCGGCTACATCTTTCCAAACCAAATCGGATTGGATAATACTCACTTTTAAATCTTGCATAATATCTCCGCTGCTTTATCAAGGGTTTCTTGGCTTTTCGCAAAACAAAAACGCAATATTTTATTGTCCTCTTTTTTCTGATAAAAAGCTGAAACGGGAATACTGGCCAAGCCAAATTCAGTTATTAATCGCGTGGCAAAATCCATCTCTTTTTCATCAGAAATTGCAGAATAATCGAGCAATTGAAAGTAGGTTCCGTAAGAGGGAATAATTTTAAATCGAGATTCCTTCACTCTTTCAACAAAGTAATCACGCTTTTGCTGGTAGAATTCGCCCAAATGCAAATAATTTTCAGGGTCAGTCATATAATCTGCTAAAGCGTGCTGAATAGGTGTATTTACGGCAAAAACATTAAATTGATGTGCTTTTCTAAACTCTTTCATCAGATTATCCGGAGCCAAAACAAAGCCCATTTTCCAACCTGTGGCGTGAAAAGTTTTTCCAAAACTACCAACCACAATACTTCTTTCAGCAAGTTCAGGATAGGCACATACGCTTTCGTGTTTTTTCTTATCGAAAATAATATGCTCATACACCTCATCACTCAAAATAATGATATCTGTATTTTTTGTAATTCTTTGCAAATTAAGCATATCTTCATTACTCAAAACGCTTCCACTTGGATTATGAGGTGTATTGATAACTATCATTTTGGTACGATGGGTTATCATCCGTGCCACCTCTTGCCAATCGATATGGTAATCGGGCAAACGAAGCTGGGCGTATTTAACTACCCCACCATTTAAACGAACAGCAGGACCGTAAGAATCGTAAGCGGGCTCAAAAATAATCACTTCGTCTTCTTCGCGAATAAATGCAGCAATAGCTGTAAATAAAGCTTGTGTAGCACCTGCTGTAACCGTAACTTCACTATCGACATTGTATTCTATTCCATAGGTTTTATGTGCTTTAGCAGCAATTTGCTCACGAAAAACAGCAACGCCAGGCATTGGAGCATATTGATTTAATCCCGCTTTCATCTTCTGATGAATTGAAGAAATTAGCTTTTCTGAAACAGGAAAATCAGGAAAACCCTGTGATAAATTTATCGCTTTATGTTGATTAGCCAAGCCTGACATGACAGCAAAAATAGACGTTTCTATCCCAGGTAATTTTGAAATTATATTGCCATTAAACTTATTCATCAGCGTTCTTTTACGTGAAAATTTACATCAAAACTAAACCCTAAAAAACCAAACACATCAAGTTTTCAAGAATTAATAGCATTCAAAAATACATAAATAGAACAAATATCATTACAGAATTTAACAGATAAAGGCATCTGGTTTAGATGTAAGAATAAAAAAACACCCACAAGCAACATAAAATATTAATATTCAGATGTTTACAATTAATTAAGCTTAGGTTTTTAAATTAATAAACTTAGCGGCTTGGCGACTTAGCGAGAAAAAATATCACGCAAAGGTGCGAAGACGCAGAGAAAAAGGATTAATTGAATAGCTTTTGCATTTACCCTGTAAATTTATATGTTTTATGAAATCAATATTGTTTAGACGATTCCTCGGCTCTGCTCGGAATCAGTTCGACTTATTTATTTTGAAACAAAACCAATGTCTCAAGAATTAAAAAGAAACTCTACCTTTGTAAAAATACTCAACCGATGTCGAAACTTTATTTAGTCCCCACACCTATTGGCAACCTCGAAGATATTACACTTCGGGCTATACGGGTTTTAAAAGAAGTGGATTTGATATTGGCAGAAGATACACGCACTAGTGGAAAGCTGCTAAAACACTTAGAAATTTCAAAGAAACTAAGCTCCTACCATATTCATAACGAGCATAAAACGGTGGATTATCTTGTCGATAGAATACTTTCGGGAGAAACAATGGCTTTGATTAGTGATGCAGGGACTCCCGCTATTTCTGATCCTGGATTTTTATTGGTTCGCGAATGCATTAAAAATAATATTGAAGTGGATTGCCTCCCCGGTCCAACTGCTTTTGTTCCTGCTTTGGTGAACTCCGGTTTGCCTAATGATCGTTTTCATTTTGAAGGATTTTTACCACATAAAAAAGGACGGCAAACACGATTGATTGCTTTGGCAGAAAATCCATTTACAACGGTTTATTATGAATCGCCACATCGCTTGGTTAAAAGCTTGAAGCAATTTGCTGAGTTTTTTGGAGAAGATCGTCAAGCCAGCGTGTCTAGAGAGCTAACAAAAATGTACGAAGAAACCGTCAGGGGAACATTGGTGGAATTGCACCAGCATTTCGAGAAAAAAACCGTAAAAGGTGAAATAGTATTGGTAATAGCAGGAAAACAAAATTAACCTTTTACCAATTCAAAAACCGTAATTTCCGGAGGACAATTATAGCGAAGCGGTATGCCGGAAACACCACAGCCGGAAGATGTATAACCTTTCATTTTACCCTTTTCCCAAAATCCCTTAATAAAAGCACTACCTTCTGATTGATGAGAAATTAAGGCTTTCCCACCCGGAAGACAAATTTGTCCGCCATGCGTATGCCCACACAAATACAAATCATAGTCATTTTCGGCAGCAATATCTGCCAATTCAGAAGTATGAACTAAAGCAATTTTAAAGCCTTCTTCGGGAGTAAAAGCCATTAAACTAGCGTCGGTATAATAAGAAAATGGATCATCAGTACCGCTGATAATTATTTTATCGCTCCCTCTTTTTAATTCTACTGTTTCATTAATTAACAAGCGCATTCTGCTTTCTTCTTCATAGTTTGCCATTAAATAGGTATCGTGATTGCCCAAAATAGCCAAAGGATCAAATTCGGCCTGAATATGCTCTGAAATATTCTTAATGGACTTTAAAATATGAGTAAAAACACCGCTACTTGCCTGACGATAATCACCAGTAAGTACGCAAAGATCAAAATCTACTTTTTTAATACGTTCAATAATAGCATCATCTAAACCTTTAACGCTATCGATATGTAAATCGGATAAATGAAGCACTTTAAAACCATCAAAAGCAGAAGGAAGATTAGGAAAAACTATACGATGTTTAATGATTTTTATTTTGAAAACATTCTCTAAACCCCTGCGATAAAGTCCAAAGATTTTCAAGCTTAGGACAAACAAGCTTAAAATTCGAGTAAATAAATTCCAATGACTTTTGCTTTTTTGGCCATGTCTTTTATACTTAAAATTATCCATTTCTAAAACCGATCGGGTAACAGCCCACACCTGTCTTTGATTTTTTTCTTTTTCGCTTAACGGATAATACATTATTTATTTTTCTATCAAAAAGCTGCCAATCTTATCCCAATATCCTTTTTCTAAATGGCAATTGGAATGACCTCGTCCGGGGATTTCCCAAAGCTCAGCTTTTGGTTGTGCTTTTTTTAATTTATGTCCTTGTTCCAAAGGTACAACTTTATCTTTAGTTCCATGAATCAATAAGAAATCTGCTTTTGCTTTTGCAATATTATTTACCGGTGCAATACTATCAAAATCAAGTTTTGTACGCCACTTAACAAGTTTAAAAAATAACCATATTAAAGGATAATATGGAATGTGTCTATCAGATATTTGCTTACGCATTACGGCTAACGGATGAGCAAAACCACCAACGGTTACTACTTTTTTAATACTATCATTACGACTGGCAGCTAAAATAGAAGCTGCTCCTCCAATAGATAAACCTATTAGTGATATCTCTTTGTTTTTTTGTTCTTCGTCACTTAATATGTAAGCAATTGCAGATTCGATATCTTCAGCAAACTTTAACATTGTCATAGGTCCATCATTATGACTATTTCCATGTCCTCTTGCATCAAAAGCTAACATATTGAAACCTCGACAGCATAATTTGCGCAGATAAGGAGACATTCTTTCTATATTTTTTCCCCATCCGTGAACCAAAATTAAGATTGGAAAATCGGGATTTGAAATTGTTTTCCAAGCAAAGATATTTTCTCCTTTTATAGAAGGAAAAGTTACCTCTTGTATTTTTAAGCCTAAATCGTTTGGGATTTTATTGTGAGGATTATCAGGGTTTTTAAATCCCCTAACCATCAGAAATAAAAGCAAAGCTGAAATAACGATTAAAAATAAAAAAATGTAGAAAAATAACATGGAATCAAATTTAAGAAGCAAAGCTATAAAACCGAATCAAAGTATAATCCTAAAAAGACTTATGAAGTTACCATTTCTGCTTCTTTATTAAAGCGAACAATATTAGGGTTTGGCATATCGCTGGAAACTTTACCATCAATTAAACGAATAATTCTATGACAATATTTAGCAATATCCTCTTCGTGAGTAACAATAATTACCGTATTTCCTTCGGCATGAATTTCTTCAAAAAGACCCATAATTTCTACAGACGTTTTTGAATCAAGATTACCTGTAGGCTCATCGGCAAGAATAATAGAAGGTTTGTTTACCAAGGCTCTGGCAATAGCCACTCTTTGGCGCTGACCACCTGACAATTCGTTTGGACGGTGATCCATACGATCGGATAAATGCACATGACCTAAGGTTTTTGTCGCCATTTTTACTCGCTCTTTTTTTGAATATCCTGCATAAATCAGGGGAAGCATTACATTCTCCAAAGCTGTAGAACGAGGGAGTAAATTAAAGGTTTGGAAAACAAATCCTATTTCGCGATTACGGATTTCGGCTAATTCATTATCCAGCATTTTGCTAACATCCTGACCGGCTAAAAAATATTCGCCGTGAGTAGGTGTATCCAAACAACCTAAAATATTCATTAAAGTGGATTTTCCCGAACCGGAAGGTCCCATTAATGCTACATATTCGTTTTTATAAATATCGACACTAATACTGCGAATTGCTTTTACTAACTGCGTACCAACTTGATAGTGTTTTGCAATATCTTTAATAGATATAACTTTTTCTTGCATAATTATGGTGTTTGTAAGGGGTTCAAAAATAGGCATAATTCTTTAAAATATACATAATACCAAAAATGTATCAAACTTATCAATCAATTGGAAACATAATTGGTATAATATTAAAATCGCAATTGAAAATCCTGTTTGCTGGATTCCTTTCTAAAAAAAAGTATTCCGATAAAAAATAAATCCATACTAACACTTATTTGTTTTTCTTCAAGCAGACTTTCCCATTTACTAATCGCAGTCTTGGACGCATATATATGCGGAATGATTACAAAACTTTCGTTATTAATTAATGGGAGCAATTTATTGATTAATGTTTTTTGATTATCTATTAGCGATTTAGATAAAATAATCAAATCGAAAGTTATTGGTTTTAAAGGTATTGTATTTGTATCTTGAGCAAAGAAAAGATTACTTTTATCATATAAAATAGTATTCCAAGCATTCACAACTTCCTTCTCATCCGACAGTATAAGCGTATTGGCGGGTTTTAAATATTGTAATATTGCTAAAATAATTCGATTCTCTTTTTTACTAAATCCATTTGGATTCTTTAAAATAAAATCAACTCGTTTAATTATCGCCTTAACTGAAATATAAAAGTTAAATACAAATGGAGAGTGTAGTCCGTGAGCATTTTTTGCTTGCCAATAAAATTTTATTTTTTCTTTTATTTTAAACCAAGACATTCTATTCAATTAATTTAGATAAGTATATTTTTAATCTAAGACGTCTGCAAAATTACCTTAAAAGATAGTATTAAAAAAAGAGGATTACCACATAGCATCCTCTTCTATAATAATAATATTTTTTTCTTTTAGGCATGTATTTCTACAAATTTACGCTCTAAAAAATGAATGAGTTTTTGATAAGCCTCCGACTCGGTATTCCAATCATATTTGTGCTTTATAGTACTTATGTATTGCATGGCCTCCTCAAAGCGTTTAAAATTATTTAGGGCATAGATTACATCTTCGTAGACTTGTGAATTTCCACTAAAAAGTTCATTTATAAAATAGAATTTGTCGTTAATACCAATAGCCGATTTCAGATTCTCAATACGTGTATTGCTTAACTTATTTACTAAACTTTTATCTGTGTTTTTTTGAGCAATAGATTCATTTACGGAAAAAATTTCATCCTCAAATTGAAGTAATAGGCTAGGGTTTGATTTTTCTACTTCTTTAGCTTCTTTTTTATCTTCCAAATCTGATTCTTCAAATTCATTAACAACATCTTCTTCTAAAGCGTTTATTTCTTCCAACAAATCATCTGTAATTTTCTCATAATCAACAATTTCATTAGAAGATGGCGTTTCTTCAACAGCTTCCTTTTCGTTTTTTTCTTGAGGTTTTTCTAATATAACTTCCTCTACTATTGATGCTGTTTCTTTTTTCGGCTCAACATCAGATACTTCCGTATTGCTTTCTTTAACAGTTTCAACATCCTCAAAATATCTCTGCTTATTTAAATGATCAACGCTTTCGTAAAGTCGCCGTATTGTTGCTTTAATAATATCAATTTCAATTTGAGGTACTCTAACCTCATTTTCTTTTATTGTTTCAATTTGTTCATTAAGTTCATTTAAAACAATTTCCATTTCTTCTAAAGCAGTATCTAGTTTCATCGTCAGCTTAATTTATACCTCAATTTTATTTGTTATTCTTTTGTTGGATTCTTTGCGAACTTCCTTACTTTTGCTTTAATAAACAATAGCCTAAACAGCAGTTTAAATATAGAAAGAAAAAAAGGCATCTTTTATTGCCTCTTATATTTTTGTTAAAAATTATTTGTTAATAAATGTTTTTAGAAATCACTGACAACCACCAGCCTAGAAAAGGTTGGGTAGAAGTAATCTGCGGCTCTATGTTTTCGGGTAAAACTGAAGAATTAATCCGCCGACTTAATAGGGCAAAAATTGCTAAACAAAAAGTTGAAATTTTTAAACCTGCAATTGATACGCGTTATGATGATGAAGATGTTGTTTCGCATAACGAAAATAGTATTCAAAGTTCGCCGGTTGAAAGTGCCGAACAAATATTATTATTAGCTAATGATGTTTCTGTTGTTGGGATTGATGAGGCACAATTTTTTGATAATCAGCTTGTTTCTGTTTGCAACCAATTAGCCGATAGAGGAATTCGTGTAATAGTTGCCGGTTTAGATATGGATTTTAAAGGCGTTCCATTTGGTCCAATTCCACACCTTCTTGCTACTGCCGAATACGTAACAAAAGTTCATGCTATTTGTATGCGCTGCGGTAATCTTGCTCAGTATTCACATCGGACTATTAAAGGTGATGATTTGGTTGTTTTGGGTGAAACCGAAAGCTACGAGCCTCTTTGTCGCTCTTGCTATAATAAAATAAAAGCCGTCGAATAATCTTTCGACTAAACACCATTATTTTTTCGAACTTTTTTATTTATTTTTCGAACTTTTTTTTAGAAACTTCTAAAATATAGTTAAAAAATTTTGTCCTTAGTTAAAAAAGCCGCAAATTCGCCGCCATAAATTCAATGGAAATTATGTCTAAAATAAATGCTGCTTTAACTGGAATTCACGCTTACGTTCCCGACTATATTTTAACAAATGAAGAACTTTCCACCATGGTGGATACCAACGACGAATGGATACAATCTCGTACAGGAATAAAAGAAAGACACATTTTAAAAGGCGAAGGAAAAGGAACTTCAATATTGGGTACTGAAGCCGTACTCGGTCTTTTAAAGAAAACAAATACTAAGGCAGAAGAAGTAGATCTTATTATTTGCGCCACTGTAACACCGGATATGTTATTTCCTGCCACCAGTAATATTATAGCCTATAACACAGGCTGTATTAACGCTTTTGCTTTTGACAGTAATGCAGCATGTTCCGGCTTTTTGTTTGCTCTTCAAACAGCTCGTATGTATGTTGAATCCGGACAATATAAAAAAGTTATAGTAGTTGGAGCCGATAAAATGTCGTCGATAGTTGATTATACCGATCGTAAAAACTGTATTTTATTTGGTGATGCCGGTGGTGCTGTTATGTTAGAGCCAACAACAGAGGATATTGGAATTATTGATGCCGACTTGCATACCGATGGTTCGGGTAAAGATTTTTTATATCAAAAAGCCGGTGGCTCTGCTTATCCTCCAACACAAGAAACAGTTGCTAATCGCGAACATTTTATTTTTCAAGAAGGACAATCGGTATTCAAATTTGCCGTTTCGCGTATGGCGGATGTATCTGCTGATATGATGAATAAACATAATATTAAACCCGAGGAATTAGCTTGGTTAGTTCCTCATCAGGCCAATTTACGTATTATTGATGCTACTGCTCGCCGGATGGGAATTAGAAAAGAGCAGGTAATGATAAATATTCAGAAATACGGAAATACTACCGATGCCACTATTCCATTATGTTTACACGACTGGGAAAGCCAATTAAAAAAGGGAGATAATATTATCCTTTCTGCTTTTGGTGGCGGCTTCACCTGGGGAGCTATTTATATAAAATGGGCATACGACGGTGATAAAGTAAAAAAGATATCGTAAACCTTGCTTAAAACTGTAAATATTATCTAAATCCTATTCAACTTATAAAATACAAGTCTGCATTTTTCTGAATGTGGACTTCTTTGCATTGCGGACTTCTGTTTAGAATAGCACAATACCCTACTTATAAAAAAAGAGACCGGCTAAAATAGCCAGTCTCTTTTGAAATTTAATAAATTAAGAACTATTATCTCTTAACTTTTGGTAGTTCAACCACTTGAGTAACTCTTTTCTTTCCGCTAAGTACAACATCAGCAGTAAAATAAGGAGTTGGAAGATAAGCAGGAGAATAGGTTGCACCTAATCCTTTTTCATCACCAGGATAATAAATATCATAAATAATGATCATAGTTGGACTATCACCACAATTTGTCCATTTACCACTTCCTTCAATTTCATACTGATAATTATCACCATCCCAAACGGTAGTAAATATATACTGTCTAGGAATAGTTAATAAACCATTACCGGCGATATTTACTTTAGCAGTACCATCGGCTACAATGGGTTCTCCCCACCAGTTTGCCATAAAGTCAAAGGCTAAACCATAAACATCAAGGCTTACACCATCATCATTTAATGTAGCGGTAAATCCAGTTCCGTACCAAGCATCAGTACCTGTCCAAGTACCTACTAAGTCAGCAGCACCATTTTCAAGAGGACAAAACTCAATACGTTTTAGGTTATAATTAATTTGAGTACCGGCAGGATTTGGACTATTATGTGTTCCTGCATCCATATTCAATACTAATTTTAGAGTTTCACCAACAGGCATATTAGCTGCTATTGTACTAAATGTAACCGAACCTGAGGTTTTCCCTGCAGGAATAGTAATACTATTAGCCGACATAGTATACATACTAGCGTCTATTGTATTAGAAGCATCTACAGTCAAATCAACAGTAATATCTGCATTTTGTGGCGCTCCCATTAAAGCAACAGCTATAGTGGTCTCGATTTCAATTAAATCACCATCTACTGTAACACCGGTTTCCATTGTCTGAGACGCATTTACAAATTGCAAATAATAGGTTGCGTTAGCATCAGGAGCACTAGGGTTAGACTCAAAGAATGTTTCTTTGTCGCATGACGTAAGTAAAACGCCTGTGGCAATAAAAACAAACAACAATTTAAATATATTTTTCATAATTTTCTTGTTTTAATGATTAACAATTTATTGGTCCCACCATAATTTATCACTAATAATTACTGAAGGAACATTTGCTCCATTATAAGTAATTTCGTCTTGAGCATATGGGAAGCGGGTAGGAATATTTGGAAGCACACCAACAGGATTAGGAGTAAGAACAGGCAATCCGGTTCTTCTATAATCTGCATAAGGTTGATTAGTACCAAATGTAGCTATATACTTTTGAGTCATAATCATATCAAGAGTTACCGGAACGCCTAAAATATTTCCCGCTAACCAAGCCGCATTAGCTTCACCTGTAACTTTAAGTACAGAAGCTGATACGGCAGCTTCATAAGCATCTTGAGCAGCAGCAGTATTTCCTAACATAAGATTAGCTTCAGCTTCAATAAATTTAAGCTCAGCATAAGACATTAAAACAGATGGAGCATCTAAAGCAGCAATATAAGATCCTGGCCAAGAGCAATTCTCAACTTCCGAACCAATTACACTACCTACATAATCACCTTCATATTCAGCAACGAAGAAAGGTAAACGTGGATCATCATCAGCTTTTAACATATCAACAAATGTAGCACCCATACGGATGTCCGTACGTTCGTCCATAAATTGCCAAATAGGATTTTTATTATCTGCATTCCAAGGCACTTCATAATCATCATCATTTGAAGTAAATCCATTAGCAGCAGCTTCAAGAGCAGCGGTATAAGCAGCATTTCCATTTACAGCTGACAATTGTAAAGCATGACGAGCTTTAATTGAATAAGCAGCTTTTTTCCATTTGTCAACATCACCACCATAAATTACATCTCCGGAAACAGCAATAGCATTAGTTGCTGAACTAAGATTTGCAATAGCTTGGTCGAGTGTTGAGTTAATAGTAGCATAAATAGTTTCTTGAGAATCAAAAGCTGGAGTTAGTATATTTTCATCACCACTAAAGCCTTCACTAAAAGGCATATCTCCAAAAACATCGGTTGCAATACCTAAAGTTGTTGCGGTAATTACTTGAGCAACACCGGCAAAATGAGGAGAAGCAGCATCTCCATCTGTACCCTCTGCTTTAGCAATAAGCACTTTTGAATTCATAAATATTTCAGTATACATTGAATTCCAAAGATTATTAACTCCGGAAGGCAGTAATGTATATTTTGCCTGAGTGTAAGATTGACGTACAACACCATCGAAATGCTGTGTCCACATATTGGTAACACGAACAATATCATTACCTGTCATATTATAGCCCATGGCTTGTTCTATAGCTGGCAACATCAATTTCATTGGCACATCTGCAGGAGCATCAGGATCAATGTTAATCTCTGTGTCGATCCACTTATCACAAGAGGATAGAACTAGGACAAAAACAAAAGCTAATCCTACTCCTTTAAAAATATTATATATGTATTTTTTCATAATGTATTAATTTTTTAAGGTTAATTAAAAGGTTACTCTTAAACCAAACATATAAGTTTTTGCACCTGGGTTATTGAAGTAATCCATACCTTGACCATTACTTGCACCCTGAAGGTTAGTTTCAGGATCTATGCCAGCATAAGGGGTAAAGAGTAACAAATTCTTACCTGTAAAGTAGAGTTGAGCCTTTTTAATAAATATATTCTTAACAGGAAGATTATAACTTAAAGTAATATCTCTTAATCTTAACCAGTCAGCTTCTTGCATAGCAGCAATAGATGGACCTCCACCAAAATTACTACCATTTCCTGTAAACCATTTTTGGTCTAAAACAACAGGAGTAACGTTAGTAGTACCTGATCCAACAGGATTACCATCTTCATCTAAATGACCATAAACACCATCAAAAACTACAATATTTTCAGCAGGAGTTAAATCAAAATCTATAGTTCCTTCGGGAGTATAATATACTTCACGATTTTCTGTTGCAGCACTTACTCCAAAATAATTCATTGCAAATCCTGTACCATTGTATAGCATACCACCTTTTTTGATATCCCACATAAAACTTAAACTAACATCTTTATAAGTAAATGTATTAGTAATGTTAGCAGTCCAATCAGGAAGAGTGTTTCCAATAGGTACCATAGAACGAGTGTCTGTCCAAGGATATCCATCGCGGAAATTATCCGTTGGATCGTCATTAATCAGGATATTTCCATTAGCATCTCTATACCAATCGTTTCCAAAAATACTTCCATAAGAAGAACCGGCAACTGCACGTACTTGAGGTACGGTGAAACCACCTAAGAAAAGGTTATCAACGCCTTCAGCCAATTCAATAACTGTATTAGTCATTTTTGTAAAGTTTGCTATTACATCCCATTTGAAACTTCCTGTTTTAGCAACAGTAGCATCCAGGCTAAGTTCAATACCTTTAGATTCCATAGTAGCAGCATTCATAAACATAGATGTAAATCCTGTTGAAGCAGCAATTGGAACACTCATTAAAAGATCTTTATTTAAGTTGTCAAAATATGAAACATCTATTCCTATTCTATTATTGAATAAACGAGCATCCATACCAACTTCCCAAGAATCCATAGTTTCATGTTTTAGATCTGGATTACCTAATCCTGAGCCAAGAGCAAAACCAGCATTACCCATATAAGGGAAACCAACACCACCGGTCCATCCATCACCTGTTCCTGCAGAATAGAAATAATTAGATGTATTATAAGCACCTGCAATATTTGCTGTACGAGCTGCAGAAGCTCTTAATTTACCATAGGATAGAATATCGTTTCCTTTAAGTGCTTCAAGTTCTGTAAAAACAAAACCTAAACTTACAGAAGGATAAAAAGCAGATAAATTATCTTCAGGCATAGTTGTTGACCAATCGTTACGTCCTGTAATACCTAAATAAATCATATTCATATAAGCTATATGTACATCTGCAAAAACAGCCATAGTACGATAATTAGACATACCTGCACTAGTGGTATTTGTTGAAGTATTAGATAATTGATAGAATTCAGGAATTTCTAATCCATCAGCATCACCAAATAAATAACGGCTATATGAAGAATAGAAGTTATTTCCAAGGGTTACTTTTATATTTAAATTCTCATTAATATCCTTTTGGAAATTCAATAAAAGGTCAGAGTTAAATATTCCAGAATAATTCATGTATTCTCCTAAATAACCAGAAGGAGCTCCTCTTGAATAAATATCAAAGCGATCAATGTATCTTCTATTGTACCAGTCAACACCAGCAGTATATGATAAACTAAACATATCGTTAAAACGAACATTTAAGCTTCCATTACCCGTAAAACGGTTAATATTTTCATCAAAAGCAATATTATTAGCAGTCCAATATGGATTATCATAACCACCACCATTACGATAGTTACGTTGTGTTCCATCAGGAAATTGATATCCGGCACTATTATCAAAAGTTGTTGCAGTTCTTAATAAACCCAACATAATACCTGAAACGTTAGATCCTTTTTGGATTTGATGAGCTACAGAATTTGTATATGCAAAGTCTGTTCCTAAAGTTACTTTTTCATGTAATTTAGTTGTTGCATTTAAACGTAAGGTTGTTCTTCCAAAATGGTTATTTGGAATAATACCATCTTGCTCTAAATTAGATAAAGAAAAGTAATAACTTCCTTTTTCATTTCCATTAGAAACACTTAAACTATTGTTTGTAGAAATTCCTGTTTGAAAGAATTCAAACGGATCATAATATTGAGCAGGCATACCATTTCCTGTTCCTTTAGGAACTAATCTACCGTATGGATCCCATTTGTAATCAGTATCACCATCATATTCAAGATCGGCGATAGGAGCACCCCATGATTGGGAATATCCACCTATCCAATTTCCTTGACTACCTTGAGAATAAGTTGTTTGACGTTCTGGTAATTGAGAAACAACATCAAAACCAACAGAAGTATTGAATTCTATTTTTCTAGCATCCAATTTTCTACCGGATTTTGTTGTAATAACCAAAGCACCGTTAGCAGCACGAACTCCATAAAGAGCAGTTGCAGCACCACCTTTAAGAACGGTGATAGACTCAATATCTTCAGGGTTTAAGTCGATAGAACGACTGGAAGTAGTAACACCATCTACACCACCGGCACCACCGCCAGACATGATAGGCATACCATTAACAACAAACAAAGGTTCATTATTACCTGTAATAGAAGCAGCACCACGAATTACAATACGTGTAGAAGCTCCGGCATCACCGGCAGAACTAGTAATTTGAACACCAGAAGTTCTACCTGCTAAACTGTTCACAACATCAGCATTTGGCTTACTGGCAATTACATCGGCGTTTACTGTCTGAACATTATAGCCCAACTCTTTTTTCTCTCTAGAAATACCGATTGCTGTAACCACCACTTCATCAAGTGCTAAAGCAGATGGTTGTAAAACAACGTTTATTATGCTTTGGCCGGTAAATGGAACAGTTTGCTTTTCCATACCCACAAAAGAGAAGATAAGAGCTGTAGTACCATCTGGAACAGACAAAACGAATTTACCGTCCATATCAGTAGTTGTTCCAAGGCTAGTACCTTCAATAACCACTGATACTCCGGGAAGAGTACTTCCATCGTCAGCACTGGTAACAGTACCTGAAACAGAAGTTTGTGCATTAGCTAGATTTAGACTTGTAATAAAAAACAAGCCCATTAGCCAAATTGTCAATTTTCTCATAATTTCAAAAATTTGATTAGTAATAAAATTAAAAATTCCCATATAATAAAAATGCTGATTTCTACTTATTTAACCAGCTCATTTTATTCATAACTTGTTCAAAAACGAACACTTTTATTTATTTACGACCGCTTTAGAACAATCAAAGATAAAAAAACTTTTAAATCTTAACATCTATTAACAAATAAAATATTTTTAATTATTAAGTAATAACGCAAAAGCGGGCTTAAAAAGTGATATTATACTGTTTTTAGTAAAATAAGAAATGGTCTATAATTTAAGCTTATTTTTTGAAATTTATGCTTCTCTCTATATATAAAAAGGAACCCTTGTGGAGTTCCTTATAGTTGGTGGAGAATATCGGAATCGAATCCCGTGGCTCTCGAATCTGCGATCCATTATAGCCACGTGGACACTAGAAAAATTACGGAATCTTCCGATTCCTATTTTTCGGTGCCGATGAGCTTTTGAAAATGCTGTGTCTTAATAAATTGATATAGACGCTTTGTAGAATGCAAATTCTTGAGCTTTCTTTCTAGTTTTATCGCTTCACTTCTGCTTTCAACTTCTTTACTAGCAAATAAAATCCAAGGGCGAAACTTCTTTGTATAGCCTGAGTAACCTTTGTTGTGGCATTCCAAGCGCTTACTCAAGTCTTGCGTTTGACCGTAATAAAAACGCCCATCTAAGTCAGATTTTAATATGTAAACAAAATATTGCATAACAAAAAAAGGAACCCTTGTGGAGTTCCTTATAGTTGGTGGAGAATATCGGAATCGAATCCCTCAACTCTTGAATCTGCGATTCATCAGAGTTGTGAGGACACTAGAAA
>JAGGWH010000168.1 GCA_021157585.1 Bacteroidales bacterium
AATGATTCGGTAAACGGAAGAACCAATAAATAGTCTATCCCTAAATTTTGTAATAGCTCTTCTTTTTCTTGTTGAATATTCAACAACCTTATATTTTTTCCTTCTGAAGCATAAAGCACTTCCTCGGGCGAAGGGCTAAAAGTAATAATTACCGTTTGTCCCAGATTTTTTTTAGCGATATTTTTCAGACGTTCAATAAGTTTTTTATGTCCTAAGTGCACACCATCAAACCTGCCAATAGTAACTACGGGATAGTCGAGTTTTGGAAACTGATTAATATCGGTAATAATCTTCAAAATATTTTTCTTTTTGTAAATATCGAGCATTTATTAAAATGCTCGTATAGAGTTTTAAATTAAATTGTGTTCTGCCAAATACTCTGCAATTTGTATAGCATTAGTAGCAGCACCTTTGCGCAAATTATCTGAAACTATCCACATATTTAATGTTTTGGGCTGACTGAAATCTCTACGAATACGACCCACAAAAACAGCATCTTGCCCCTCAGCATATTTTGGCATTGGATAATTATTTGCTTCAGGATTATCCTGAACTTCTATTCCGGAAAAACTCTCTAATAACTCTCGGATTTTTTCTAATTCAAAGTCTTTTTTGAATTCTATATTTACACTTTCGGAATGACCACCAAAAACAGGAACTCTAACTACTGTAGCAGTAATTCGTATACTGTAATCATTAAGTATTTTATGTGTTTCATTAACCAATTTCTCTTCCTCAGTGGTATATCCGTTTTTTAGAAAATCGCCACCATGAGGAATTACATTCATATCTATCGGATGCGGATAAAATTTTTCAACTTGAGGTCGACAAATACGTTCATCTTGCATCTGCCTAACTGCTTTTGCACCGGAACCGGTAACAGATTGATAAGTAGAAATAACAAGACGGTTAATTCCAAAGACCTTATGCAAAGGAGCTAAAGCCATAACCATTTGTATAGTTGAACAATTTGGATTCGCAATAATTTTAGAATCTGCGGTTAAAACGGCACCATTAATCTCGGGTACAACTAAAGGAATATTCTTATCCATTCGCCAAGCCGAAGAATTGTCAATAACAAAAGTGCCTCTATCAGCAAACTTCTTAGCCCAAGCTTTCGATATTTCGCTTCCGGCCGAAAAAATGGCAATATCCGGTGACTTTTCCAAGGCATCTTTTAATCCAATAACTGCATATTCCGTTTTATTAAAAATTACGGTCTTTCCAAACGAACGCTCACTGGCGACAGCATATAACTCATCAACGTTAAGCTTACTTTCCTCTAATACATTTAACATTACACTTCCTACCAAACCGGTAGCACCAACTAAAGCTATTCTCATTTCATTCGTTTATTTCGCACAAAAGTAGTATATTTAGGACTTATTTAAGGATCTATACTAACCTATCTTAAATTTTTGTAACAAATCTCCAAAATCGTGAGAGCTTTTTATATTTTCTTGCTATTTTTTCCTCTGATAAGTATAGCTCAGCTTACAGATGATTTTTCGGATGGAAATTTTACCGATAACCCTACTTGGCAAGGTGATCAAGATTTATTTAAAATTAACACTGCTTTTTCATTACAGTTAAATCAATTAAATCCGCGTAGCAGCTTAGCCGATACCGTTTATTTGTCTTCTTACTTTGGATTATCAGATAGTTTGGAGTGGAATTTTTCCATTCGCCTATCATTTAGTCCGTCAGATAATAATAACGCTCGTGTTTATTTAATTGCCGATAAAAGTGATATCACCCAAAGTGTGAATGGATATTTTCTTCAATTTGGAGAATCGGGTAGCAATGATGCAATAGAACTTTTCCGACAAGAAGGAAGGGAAACGACATCTATTTGCCGAGGAACAGATGGGCGTATTGCTTCTTCTTTTGATGGCAATATTAAAGTTATACATAAAGAAAATGGGGAATGGGGTGTTTTTGCAGATTGGGATAAAAACGGAAATTTTATTCAAGAATGTAACGGACAAGATATTTCTAACATTAACGAGACTTATTTTGGGGTTTTCTGCAAATTCACATCTTCAAATGCCACTAAATTCTATTTTGATAATATTAGCGTTAATCATATTTATAAAGATACGGACGCGCCTGTAATTGAAAATATTGAGGCTTTAAACGCTAAGGAATTACGCTTGTATTTTAACGAAACTCTTGATCCCGCTTCCGCAGAAACCTTACAAAATTATCAGATTCAAGAAAGCGAACAAATTCCTTTATCTGCAAATTTAAACCCAATAAACCCTTCAGAAGTATCGCTAATTTTTTCTAATGATTTCCCGGCTAATCAAAATTTAAGTTTAAAAATATCTAATATCCAAGATCCGGCAGGAAACGTTTTACAAAATACTTACCATAACTTCTTTTTTAGTAAAGCCTATTATGGCGATGTGTTAATTAATGAAATAATGGTTGATCCTACTCCCGTTCAAGATTTGCCTGATGCAGAATATTTAGAGCTGTTTAATCAAAAAGATTATGTTGTTTCGCTAAATAATTGGCATTTGTTTATTGGCAGTTCTGACTTTCAATTTCCTGATATAGAAATCCCCGCAAAAAGTTTTTTACTCCTTAGCCATCCCGATAATTTGGATTATTTATCAAGCTACGGAAATATTCTTCCCGTTCCTTCTTTCGGTCTTACAAACAGTGGTAAAGCATTGGTATTAAAAAATAAATCGGATCAAATTATCCACTATATAAATTATGATGATACTTGGTATAAGGATGATTTTAAAGAAGATGGCGGATGGTCTTTAGAAATGATTTCTCCCGATCATTTTTGTGAACAAGCAATTAATTGGTCGGCTTCGCAAAATGCTAAAGGAGGCAGCCCCGGAAGTGCTAACAGTTTGAGTAATCTTAATCCCGACTACCAGACACCCAAAATAAAAAGCCTTGACTTGATTAATCAAAACACCCTTTCTGTTTACTTTTCGAAAAGTATGGATAGTTTAAGTTTAAAAAATCCTGAAAATTACGATGTTGATAATGGCATTGATAAACCAATGAGAGTGAAAATATTTGCTCCTGACTATAATCAGGCAGAAATAATATTTACCAATTCCTTTGCTGAAAATACAATTTATCAATTAACTATTTCTCCCTCATTAACAGGCTGTTGCGGATCGGAATTACAAAATTTTACAGAACACTTTGCTATTCCTCAAGAAGCTGAGTTTAACGATATTATCATTAACGAAATACTATTTGATGCTTGGTTAGATGATGGAGAATATGTTGAACTTTATAATCGCTCCGATAAGGTAATCGACCTTAGACAGCTTTTATTTTCTCGTATCAATGCTGATATTTACGATACCGCTTATTATTCTGTTCAGCCTAATGCAGGACAGATTTTCCCTGACGAATATCTGCTTTTGTGTAAAAATAAAGAATCGGTTTTAGATGTATATTACTCTGAAAATCCCGATATGATTTACGATTTCGATAATTTCCCACTTTTACCTAATACCGAAGGACAAGTTTTATTAAGCAAAGCATCTGATAAATCGGCAGTTATTGATATGCTTTCTTATAACGAAAACATGCATCATCCTTTATTAAATAATACGCGTGGCATTAGTCTTGAAAGATTATCACCCGAAGGGGAAACTAGTGATTTAAAAAACTGGCAATCGGCAGCAGCAAATGTAAACTACGGCACACCTGCTTATCAAAACTCACAATTTCAAGAAAAAACCGATAATGAGGAAATTATTCAGATTACCCCTAATATCTTCTCCCCTGATTTAGATGGCTTCGACGATATTTTACAAATAAATTATAAATTTCCGGAAAGCGGAAATACCATTAACCTAATTATCTACAATGCACGAGGACAAAGAATAAGATATTTGGTAAAAAACGAATTAGCAGGCTTAAGCGGACAGTTTTTTTGGGACGGAACTACCGAAGAAGGAGATAAAGCTGCTCTTGGGATTTATATTTTATATTTTGAGTATTTTGATTTGAATGGTAAAGTTGAAAAAATTAAAAAGACTTGCGTTTTAGGCGGAAAACTATAAATTACTAATTTTATCCTATGTCAGAAAGCATCCAACTCAATCGTTTTTTCTTTAAAATTACAGCTTGTCAAGCACAAGAATACCGTATACTGATCCGATCAGAAAAACCCGGAGAAGAATGTTTTTTGGGATATACACCACTGACTAAATCTCTTGTTTTTATAGATGATAATTCCCTTTCGAATTATCTAAAAACACATGAGCATCAATTACGAAAAATGCTTCATAATAAACGTTTAGATACATTTTTTATTGGTTTTGAATTGTATTTTATTATTTGGAAAGACAAAGATATAAAGCAGTTTAGTAATCGTTCAAATGTAATTGCTTTGGACCGTAGAACAAGCAAGCGTAAAATATATATAACAAAAAATGAGAATATTGAAACAACAAATATTTTTACCGATGGTTCTTTTTTGGAAAAAAGAGGTAAGGGCGGCTATGTTGTTTTAATTAAAAGACCGAATAAAAATTATCAATTACATACTTACGAATCAGGTAAAAAAAGCAGTTCGCTTATTGAGTTAGAAGCTGCCATAAAAGGACTGGAAATTCTTAAAGATGTAGAGAAAATCAGGATAATAAGCGACAGCCAATATGTGAGAAAAGGATTAACAGAATGGGTTCCGATATGGGAGCTAAACGATTGGCATACCGTAAATGGCGAAAAGGTAAAAAATATTGGATATTGGAAGTATTTTAATTCTTTAAGTATTGGTAAATACATAGAGTTTGAGTGGGTAAAAGCCCACGATAATCATTTCGAAAATACAATATGTGATTTGTACGCTAAAAGACAAGCTTTGTCCGATTGAAAATCACTTTGAAAAAGAAAACAACTATTCCGTTAAAAGCCGTAATTTTGCGGAAAATTTATCACGCATGAAAGATTCACTTAAAGTTTATAATACACTACATCGTAAAAAAGAAATTTTTGAACCTATTAACCCGCCTCATATTGGTATGTATGTTTGCGGTCCAACGGTTTATAGCGAAGTACATTTAGGTAATAGTCGTACATTTATTTCCTTCGATATTATTTATAGATATTTGAGTTATCTTGGCTATAAAGTCAGATACGTTAGAAATATTACAGATGCCGGGCATTTGGAAAATGATACGGATGATGGAGAAGATAAAATCTCCAAAAAAGCTCGTTTAGATCAACTCGAGCCAATGGAGATTGTTCAGAAATACACCTTAGATTTTCATAATATTTTGCAGTTGTTTAATAACCTTCCGCCCAGTATAGAGCCTACTGCAACGGGTCATATTATTGAGCAAATATCTATGGTTGAAGATATCTTAAAGAAAAACCTCGCCTATGAAAGTAATGGTTCAATATATTTTGATGTAGAAGCTTTCAATAAAGAGTTTAACAATGATTACGGAAAACTTTCCGGCAGGAATATTGAGGATTTAATCAGCAATACTCGCGAACTTGACGGACAAAGTGAAAAACATAGCCCCTCGGATTTTGCTCTTTGGAAAAAAGCTTCACCCGAACATATCATGCGGTGGAAATCACCTTGGGGCGAAGGCTTTCCGGGATGGCATATGGAATGTTCTGTAATGAGTTCAAAATATCTGGGTAAACAATTTGATATTCATGGCGGAGGAATGGATTTAAAATTTCCTCATCACGAATGTGAAATAGCTCAAAATAAAGCTGTTAACGGCAAAAAAGATCCTGTAAAATATTGGCTGCATGCAAATATGCTTACATTAAACGGGCAGAAAATGAGTAAATCTACCGGAAATACTTTACTGCCTCACGAACTGTTTAGTGGCAATAACGATAAATTATCTAAGGCTTTTAGTCCTATGGTAGTACGCTTTTTTATATTACAAGCTCATTATCGTTCTACATTAGATCTTAGCGACAATGCATTACAAGGAGCAGAAAAAGGCTATCAAAAATTAATGTCCGCAGCAAATACTCTTCAAAAATTAAAATCTTCTGAAAAATCGTCTTTTAACGTTGATGATATAACAGCTAAATTTTATGCTGCTATGAATGATGATTTTAATACTCCTGTTCTTATTGCTCATCTTTTTGATGCCGTTAAATTAATTAATAGCATAAATGATGGTAAAGAAAAGCTAAATACAGAAGATTTAGAAAAGCTGAAAAAATATTTTAGTGAGTTTGTATTTGATGTTTTAGGCTTGAAAAATGAGGAGCAGGATAACGATAATAATGAATTATTAGATGGTGTTATGACAACACTTATCGAACTTAGGCAGCAAGCAAAGAAAAACAAAGACTGGGCTTCGGCCGACTTAATTAGAAATGAGTTAGCCAAATTAAATATTGTACTAAAAGACACTAAAGAAGGAACAGATTGGGAAGTAGAAAAGTAAAACGATACGTATATTAAATGTATCTCAACACTCAATCATTTACCCAAAATACCTTTATAATATTTTGTATATTACGGAATTAATCATCAAAAAAAATTAAAAAATGGCAGGAATAAATAAAGTAATCTTAGTTGGGCATTTAGGTCGCGACCCTGAAGTTATGACGTTTGATAATGGAACTAAAAAAGCAACCTTTTCTATGGCAACAACCGAAAGCTATCGCGATAAAGAAGGTAATTGGCAAGAACAAACCGAATGGCATAATATTGTTTTATGGCGCTATCTCGCCGAGAAAAAAATTATAAAAGGCGATCAAATTTATTTGGAAGGACGTTTAAGATCACGTTCTTATGAAGATGCCAATGGAGTTAAAAAATATATTACCGAAATTCAAGGTGATAAAGTTTTAAAATTAAGTTCTGCCGGCAGCAATAGAGAAAATTATCAAGCCAACGAACAAACGCAAACATCGGATTCTACACCTGCTCCTACTAATAAACCCGAAGTAGAAGATAAAGACGATTTACCTTTCTAAAAATTATTTAATACTATTTTTAGACTAATTAAAGTATGGCGATAAATGAAATTTGACGATTATAAAATTGCGGATGAGCTTAAAGAAAGCATTCGTAAATTAGGCTTTAAACGACCTACAGATATCCAATTCAAATCAATCCAGCCTATACTTTCTGGCGATGATGTGTTGGCTATTGCACAAACAGGAACAGGAAAAACAGCCGCTTTTGCAATTCCAATTATCGACATTTTAAATTACCGTAAGAAAACCCAAAGACGTAAAGATGGAATTCGCGCAGTGGTTATGGTACCCACACGCGAATTGGCAATGCAAATTACAGAAGTCTTTAATCTCCTTGAAAAAGATACATTAGTAAAAACTTTTGGCGTTTTTGGTGGAGTAGAACAAGATCCGCAAATTAAAGAATTGCAAAAAGGCTTTGATATTATGGTGGCTACGCCGGGTCGTTTATTCGATTTAACCAGCCAAGGATATATTCAATTACATAGAATAAATATTCTGGTATTGGATGAAGCTGATCATATGCTCGATCTTGGATTTATAAAAGATATTCGTCAGCTAATTACTCATTTACCAAAAAAACGGCAAACACTTTTCTTTTCTGCAACTATCGACAAAGAAATAAAGAAGCTGGCTTATTCCCTTGTTTCTAATCCAATTCGTATTCAAATTTCGCCTAAAGATCCGGTATCAAAAAATGTAAACCATAAAGTTGCTTTTGTAGAGATGGATGATAAACGATTTTTTTTAGAACGTTTAATAGTAGAAAATCCCGAAGCTAAAATTTTGGTTTTTGTACGTACAAAAGTAAGGGCCGAAAGAGTTGCAAAAGCAATGGAACGTGTTGGAATTATGGCTAAAACAATTCATGGCGATAAAGATCAAAAAGACCGTTCTAAGGTAATGAAAGATTTTAAAGCCGGCATCATTAAAGTATTGGTTGCCACCGATGTTAGTGCAAGAGGTATTGATGTAGCTAGTGTTGAATTTGTAATAAATTATGATCTTCCGGAACAAGCAGAAAACTACGTTCACCGCGTTGGGCGTACAGGTAGAGGTAATCACAGAGGCTTTGCCGTTTCATTTTGTGCTAAAGAAGAAAAACCTCTTTTAAAAGCCATAGAAGAATACATCGGAAAACCCGTTCATGTTAATGAGATTAAGAATCAGGATTATATAGAAACAAAAGAATTATCCGAAGAAAATCCTGCCGATTGGAAAAGTCTAATGAAACAACCTCTCGAAAGAAAAGGGTGGAAAAAGAGAAAATAAAGTCTTTTGCATACAAATATCTCTCGCTCATTACATTCTGATAATATTACTTGATTTTATAAGAAACTTCAAAACTGTAAATATTCTTTATGTCGAGCTTAGATTATTGATCTCGTTTTTTTTCAAAAAATGAAACCAAAAGATTACTGCATTCTTTTTCAAGAACACCTTTCTTAACAGTAGTTTTTGGGTGTAAAACCGCTTCTGAAAGTGTTGAAAATCCTTTTTTCGGGTCGGAAGCGCCATAAACAATATGGGAAATCTGTGTCCAAGCTGCTGCTCCGGCACACATCAAGCAAGGTTCCAGAGTAACGTACAAAGTGCAATCTTTCAAGTACTTTCCTCCCAATAGATTAGCGGCAGAAGTAAAGGCTTGCATCTCGGCATGGGCGGTAACATCATTCAAAGTTTCGGTAAGGTTATGGGCTCGCGCAATAACAGTTTTATTGCTTACAATTACTGCTCCCACAGGAACCTCATCTCTATCAAAAGCTTTTTGTGCTTCTTTAAGTGCTTCACGCATAAAATATTCATCCGAAAACAATTCCATCCCTTTTAATTTTAAATATTATAAACCAAATAAACGCCCAAAGTTGGAATAATAGCATATTTCCGATAAGCCTCTTGTAAATCCTCATCAATAGCATTATAAACTGTTAAAGGATAGGGAAAATCCGAAGAAAAATTATTGGTAGAACCGATATTTTTTGTCACGCCAAATTCCAGTTGAAGTTCCAGTTTATCTTTTAAAGGTATACGGCGACCATAATGAATACCCACTTGCATCAGACAAGAGTTTAGGTTTATCTGCATTGTTTCTTGCCCAAGAAGAGATGTTAGAATGGGTGAATACTCTAAATCAAGATCATAATTACCGTCAATTACATCCAGCGGAGCTTTTCCGGCACTTAAATTAATATAAACAAGATTTGCACCCGCGTAATTCTTGTTCCAATGCCAACTTGCGCTACCATCGAGAACCATACCCATTTTAAAACCATCACGAATGATATCCACGATGGCACTTTCTGTTCCAAGGGCTTCCATTGCAGCCAAAATTATACTACTGTGTGGCTCTGTAAGTATTCCCGCTTTTAAGCCTCCTCCAATGCCTTTTTCAGGGGAATATTTATAAGCAATACCGTAAAGCAAAGGGATGTCTGTTCCTATTCTCAGCTGTTGCTGTGCATAAATAGGTTGAAAAACAAATGTGGCCACTAAAAAGGCAAACATCAAAAACAAAGCTTTCTTTTGCATACTACAAAGATATAAAAAAGCCCTTCAGGGTGAATGTTGTAATCGTAAATTTGATTTATACCGAATAGATATTCTGTATAAGCTATAACTTGGTATTTTCTGCTTACTTCCTTTTTATCAAAGCAAGTAACCGAATCAGCATAAGCCATTATAATTTATTCATGCTTTTTTTTTAAAACAATTGATAATATTTCCTGTATTTTTGCCAAAAATCTTAACAATGGCATTAATCCTTTCCATAGAAACAAGCACAAGCGTTTGTAGTGTAGCCTTAGCAAAAGATGGTGCTTTACTAAGTTTGCGCGAATTAGATAGCAAAAACTCTCATGCCGAAGTATTAAACGGATATATTGAGGAAGTTCTGGCGGAAAGTAAATCTACACTGGCCGATTTAAGTGCTGTAGCCATTAGTGAAGGGCCTGGCTCCTATACAGGTTTGCGCATTGGTGTTTCTACTGCCAAAGGCCTGTGTTATAGTTTGGATATTCCGCTTATCAATATCAGCACTTTGCAATCTTTAGCTTTTCACACAAGTCAAAATATTAATAAAGAGCTTCTTGAAAAGGAAAATTTATTGTTTTGTCCTATGATTGATGCGAGACGGATGGAAGCTTACACCGCGCATTTTAATGCGCAGAATGAGGAAATTAGAAAAGTAGAAGCTGAAGTTATTGATGAAAACACCTATTTAGAACTTCTAGATAAACATACTTTTGTTTTTAGTGGCGATGGTGCTGGAAAATATCAGAAGCTTTACGGAGATAATCCAAATGCGCATTTTTATCCTGAGATTTTATCATCGGCAAAAGGGATGATTGTCTTAGCTGAAGAGAAATTTAAAGTTGAAGATTTTGCAGACCTGGCCTATTTTGAGCCTTTTTATTTAAAAGCTTTTATTGCGGGAATTCCAAGAGTAAAAGGATTGCGATGATGTATTTATGTGCTGATGTGCTAATTTACAGATGGGTTGATTTATAATTACTAAGAAACCATTAATGCTAGAAGCTCTTCTCTTGTAATTGATTTCTGCTCGCCATTTTCTCTGTGGGCTGAGCCGAATTTGTAATTCGGCTGCTACGTTTTGCGGCTCAATTACAAATTAAGCCGAACGTGTGGAATTGCCCGTAGGGCATAAATATTGGTAGAACTTTATAAACCGAAGACCTTTTTTTAGCCCGTAGGGCTTATTAAATTCTTGTTTCCGGCTTCTTTAATTGTTAAACCTCTACGAGGTATCAATTCGTTGGTATGAATATATTTCTACCAATATTTAACCGCTACGCGGTAAAAAAGTCAAAATTGCGAATTTGTAATTCTTCGACTTAATTGCAAATTAAGCCGAGCGACCCTTCATCTCGACGGAATGCAATGGAGGAGAGATCTCTCCGTCGCTCCGCTCTGTCGAGATGAAAGGAAAGCCTTGTGGGCTGATAAGCAATATTATTCTGTCATTAAAGTCAGTAAGTCCTCAGAAGTAATGGATTTCTGCTCGCCATTTTCCATGTTTTTGAGCATCAATTCTCCCTTTTGCATTTCATCTTCACCAATAATAGCAACAAAAGGAATGGCTTTTCCGTTGGCGTATTTCATTTGCTTTTTCATCTTGGCGGCCTGTGGATAAATCTCTGCATTTACACCTGCATTGCGCAGTTTTGCTAAAATGGGCAAACAATAAGCTTCTTCTGTTTTTCCAAAATTCACAAAAAACACTTTGGTATTTTGGCTTTGGTGTTTGGGGTATAATTCCAACTCATTAAGCACATCATAAATACGATCGGCACCAAAAGAAATTCCAACACCTGAAACATCTTTTAAACCAAAAATCCCCGTTAAATCGTCATAGCGACCGCCACCACAAATACTGCCAATTTGAACATCAGCAGCTTTTACTTCAAAAATAGTTCCTGTATAATAGTTTAATCCACGGGCCAAAGTTAAATCCAGTTCAACTTCGTTTTGCAAATCGAACAGTTGCAGATAATCCATAATTTCCTGCATTTCCGAAACTCCTTTTAAGCCAATTTCCGAAGTGGAAAGCACCTTTTTCAGAGACTCTAATTTTTCCGAATTACTACCACTTAAAAGAATAATGGGTTGGAGCTGATCAATAGCCTCTTGTGGCAATCCTTTATCCAATAACTCCTGGTTAACTTTGTCGAGCCCAATTTTATCCAGCTTATCCATGGCCACCGTGATATCGATAATCTTATCGGCCTGACCGATAATTTCTGCAATACCCGAAAGAATTTTACGGTTATTCAGTTTCGTAACCACGCTCACCTTTAAATCCGTAAAAATAGCATCGATAAGCTGAACCAACTCCACTTCGTTTAGCAAGGCATTATTACCAATCACATCGGCATCGCATTGAAAAAACTCGCGATAACGCCCTTTTTGTGGTCTGTCGGCACGCCAAACAGGCTGAATTTGATAACGCTTAAAAGGAAAGCTAATTTCATTTTGATG
>JAGGWH010000169.1 GCA_021157585.1 Bacteroidales bacterium
GTTTCGTCCCGTATGGGACGAGAGGTTTTTCGGAAAGGTTTTTTACCCAGCTTTTGTGTCTACGACACCAAAATAGATTTTCAAAATTGAAGTGAGGGCTTCACTCCGAGAGAAACTCTCATTAATAAAAAAGTCCATCCACAAATGCAGACAGGCTATAAGTTTTATACCCATTCGATGACTCAAAGTCATCGAATAACTAATCTAAAATTATTCTCCTTTTTTATAGATAATAGCATTAATTGTTACATCATCACCTTGGAAGATTGATGTTCTTGTATTTTTTATTTTAGGTTAATTTCTAATTTTATAATTTTTCTAAATTACGAAGTTAACAAATTGATATAAAGCGCATTGTTAGAATCGTATAAAAATAAATCTATTTTTAGGGTGACGTTTTTTCATTTTTTACCATAAATAGATGTGAGACAATAAATGTAAACCAAATTAATGCCTACGAAAAGACAAAAATAGAACAAATGATTTATACTGAATTGCTCGTTTAATTTATTGCGTGTACTCAATTTAAGTAATGCTTTTAATTTGAACGGATGAATTAATTGAAAAGAATTATAAGACAAAATTTTAGAATTAAATGCACCAAATATGAAAAAATATATTTCACTGAAAATTTTACTATTTTTAGGCTTATCTTTTTTGTTTGTACAATGTTTAAAAAAGGATGAAGTTCATCTTTCAGCAGAAGAGACAGCTATAATAAAAATAAATGAGGCAAAGGAATATTTTGAAATACAATTCCTGCCGAGTATAGATAACACCAAAACAGAGATGAATCAAAGTGAAGGCAAATCTAAACGGCATATGCTTAAAAAGAATCTGGATTGGGACAAAGCCGATACCAAGCTTATGGAAAATGGAGAGATAGGAGTTTATGTTCCGGTTTTATATGATGAGGATAATTATTTTATCAAAGGAAAATGGGCTTGGCACTCCTTAAGTGGTTTAAGCTATGTGATTATTTATGATAAAGAAAAAGGAAAAAAGAGCCTGGAGTTGGTTACTACTTTTCCGGATGCTGATTACCTTTCAGCTGATGAAAAACCTGAAGTGTTTTCTGGAGTAGTTTATGTAGAAGACTGGAACGGAAAATTTATAAAATCTATCCGTTATTTGAATGGGAATATTTTTTTATTAAATGAGCTGAATAATACTAAAGGTAGTTTGTTATTGCTTTGTTCAACTCAAATAGATTGGTATACGTGTAGTACTTATGGATGTAATTATAATTATACAGAAACAGTTTATTACTATTGCGATTATGCAGATGGAGGAGATTCTTATTCCTCTACAGATTATGACCCAGCTACAGGTGGGACTACCACTACTCCAGCAGATACCTCCGAAGATTGCAATTGTGATATTTGTCCCGTTTGCGGTGGCTGCTTGAGTACTAGCTTTAAATATGTTTCTGCCGATGATGATACGGCTGACCCAACAGAAAATGTGCCTGATTGCCCAGCTTGTACATGTGTTCCAACAGTTATAGAAGATACTACATTTATTAATTCTGTAGCTAATTGTGTTAAAGACAAACTTGAGAGTGGGAATATTCTAAATGATCTTATAGCCGGTTTTGACCTTAATGCAAGTAAGATTGATGTTACGTTTAAAGTAGAAGATTTATCAGGTTTGAATGGAAAATGTGTATTTAATGAAACAACTTTGCAAATGGAAATTATTATTGATAGTGATCGATTGAATGCTTCATCGTTGGAATTGGCTAACACTATTCTTCATGAGTCATTTCATGCTTATATTTATGGGAAGTTATATGATCCGGAATTATATACCGGCCCATTCCCGGAACCAAATTTCGTAGAGGACTTCAAAGCATACGAAAGTAAATACGGAGATAATTTGGCTCAACATAATTATATGGCAGAACAATATATTACATATATGAAACAAGGATTAAACGATTATTTTAATACTGAATCATACCAATCTACTTTTTTAAACTATGTTTCGGATATGACTTCGTGGTATGGTACTGATTTTATGCTGGAATGTTTAGCCTGGAGTGGACTAAAGGAAACAGAAGCATGGAGCGAATTTTATATTGACCCAATAAATAAAGCTAAATACGACGAAACGTATCAATCGATAATAGGTCTTTTACCAAACGAAAATTGTGAATAAACAATATAATTATGAGAAATTCAATAGTAATATTCTTTTTTTTGGCAATAGCTTCTGTTGCCGTTGGCCAAAACAGAAAGCCACTATACAACGATACCATTGTTTGTATAGTAGATACAAACAATTATTTTACATCATATACGGAGAATCCTTTTAAAAAATATCAGTATTTTCATTGGCTTGTAGGCATTAAGGGGCATTATTACGATCATAAATTGCCTGAAGATGCCGATTTTGCTTTTATTGGCTTTAGAACAAATTTTAGAGAATCTATTATCAGCAAAGATTCTTTAAAAATAGAGGTGCCATTAGACAATATAGAAGAACGGTTTACCATAGTTACAGACCTTTGGCTATATAAACAAAAATCTTTTGATACAATACGCAAGGTTGTAGGGTTTGGGTCTTGGATAAAATATAATTTTGTCATTTTTAAAAGCGATATAGAATCCAGTACCAACGGGAAAGTTTTTATGTATCGTGTTTTGGTTGGTTATAACCAGGTTCAGTATTAAGAATATAAAGCTTGCAGGCAGTTTTAAGCCTGCAAGCTTTTGTTGGTAAAGGTTTTCTGCGTATTAAAAAATTCACATTTAATGGAGGGTGATATTCTTAAAGAGTTTATTTCGAGATACTTTTCTTCTTCAAGCTCCTTATTCCCATTGGGAGAGCTAAATTTAACTTGGACTATAGGAAACACCACTAATGGTAGTGTTGCAGAAACGCTGCCATTGGGAGTACCAAGAAATGGAGTTTATGATGCAGTTGAAATAAGATTAAGTGAAGAATATTTAAATTCAAGTTCATCAACATTAATTGCTGAAACAATGTTGCATGAGGCGTTACACGCAAAATTAATTGCTGAAGTTTATGATGAAGTAGGTACAACAGATTTTATAACTTTGTATGCTTATTATCAGGGTTGGGGTTCTGGTAATATAGATACTGAACAAGAAATGGAAATGATGATTTCATATA
>JAGGWH010000170.1 GCA_021157585.1 Bacteroidales bacterium
CATACTCACCCTTAATCAATGCTTCTTTCTTTTTTCTACTCCAACCCTGTACTTGCTTTTCACGGTAAAACGCTTTATCAATTCTTTCAAACTCTTCAAAATACACTAATTCTACAGGCAATCTCTTGCTAAGCTTAATCTCACGATTAAGCTTTTTCTAACAAATTTTCTATTAGTCAGATATTATCACAAGCTAAAGCTCCAAAAGCCTCGTTAATTATATATCGGTATTGACCATTGTAAATTTTAAAATGCTTTTTAAGCATATTTTAAAATACAATTGGTATAAGATTCTTATTTTTGCAAAAAATCGAGGAATGTATTCCAAAGAAGAAGCAAAAATTATTCGGAAGAAATTTTGGAACAGCTTTGAGAAGTTTAGCAAAAAAGGCCGAAAACGATTGGGTAAAAGTTCCACGTGGATGCTTCAGAAAACAGGTATTAAAGGCTTCAATTTAAAGTTTGACACCGATAATAAAGCGGTTCAGGTTGGTTTTGAAATTGCTTCAAAAGGACTTCAAAGACAGCTGAAATATTTTGAGAAAATGCAAAGCCTAAAAGCTTTGCTCGATGAAGAATTTAATCAACAGCTAATTTGGAACGATCATTATATTACCGGAGATGGCAAAGAAGTCTTTAGAATATATGTAGAGAAAACAAACCTAAGCCTATTTAATGAAGACGATTGGAATCAGATTTTCGACTTCTTTTTTAAACAAATGAATAAGTTTGAAGATTGGTTTATAGAATACCGAGATATTATTAAAATGAGTGAAGAAGAAATTTTTAACGAGGACTAAAAAACATACAAATATGAACAGCTTAGAACAATTAAAGAAATACACTAAAGTAGTTGCCGATACAGGCGATTTTGAATCAATTCAACAATTTAAACCCATTGATTCCACTACTAATCCATCTTTGATTTATGCTGCGGCACAAGATCCAAAATACGATTACCTATTGGGCGATGCTATTGCTTATGCCCAAGCTCGCTCTAAAGACAAAACAAAGCAGCTGAGCTATTGTATGGATAGGTTAGCTGTAAATTTCGGACTCGAAATATTAAAAATAGTTCCGGGTCGTGTTTCTACAGAAGTAGATGCTCGCCTTTCTTTCGATACTAAAGCCACAATTGAAAAAGCTCGCTTTCTTATTCACCTTTACGAATCATCAGGCATTAGTCGCGAGCGTATCCTAATAAAAATTGCCGCTACTTGGGAAGGTATTCGCGCTGCCGAAGTTTTAGAAAACGAAGGAATACATTGTAACCTAACCTTACTTTTTAGCGAGGTTCAAGCTATTGCTTGTGCCGAAGCCGGTGTTCAGCTTATTTCGCCTTTTGTTGGTCGTATCTTAGATTGGTATAAAAAAGATCGTGGTGTTGATAATATTGATCCTACCGAAGATCCCGGCGTTTTATCTGTTACAGAAATTTTCAATTATTATAAAAAATTCGATTATAAAACAGAGATTATGGGAGCCAGCTTCCGCAATACCGGCGAAATAACCGAATTAGCCGGCTGTGATTTGCTCACCATCTCACCAAATTTATTAGCCGAACTGGAAGCTTCCAATAAAAATATTGAGCAAAAACTAAATAGTGAAACAGCAAAAGCCAAAGAAATTGAAAAGACTGAATTGGATGAAAAATCATTCCGTTGGTTATTTAACGAAAATGCAATGGCAACAGAAAAGTTAGCCGAAGGCATTCGTAAGTTTAGTGCCGATTTAGTAAAACTTGAGAAATTTATTGCTGCAAAAATATAAATACCAAGCTATGCGCATCGATATACTGAGCATATTTCCCGAAATGTTTGAAGGGCCATTTAGTCATTCTATTATTAAACGCGCCCAAGAAAAAGGCTTGGCAAAAATCCACATTCACGATATTAGAGCCTATTCTACCAACAAACATAAAAAAGTTGATGACTATCCCTATGGCGGTGGTGCGGGAATGGTAATGATGGCTGAACCCATTGTAGCAGCAATAGAAGATTTAAAAAGTAAAGTAAATTACGATGCTATCATATTTATGACTCCCGACGGGAAAGTTTTTAATCAAAAAACAGCCAATCATTTTTCTTCTTTTAAAAACATACTCTTGCTTTGCGGACATTATAAAGGTATTGATGAGCGCATTAGAGAAAATTATATCACTCACGAAATAAGTATAGGCGACTATGTACTATCAGGCGGAGAATTGGCAGCAATAGTTGTTAGCGATGCTTTAATCCGTTTAATTCCGGGTGTTTTAGGCGATGAAACCTCTGCCCTCTCGGATTCATTTCAAGACGGATTACTCTCTCCTCCGGTTTACACACGCCCCTACGATTTTAAAGGTTTTAAAGTTCCTGATATTCTTCTATCAGGAAATGAGAAAGTCATAGCAGAATGGAAACATCAACAAGCATTGGAAAGAACGCAAAAAAGACGTCCGGATTTGCTTGATTAAACATAATTTATTTTCTAATCTTTAAGATAAGACTCAAGCTTTTTACCATTCATATATAACTGATTATATGATAGTTGAACAGCTGTTAAGCGATTAACAAGATTAAAACAAAAAATGCAAGAAATTAATTTTAAAAATTTCTTGTACAAAACAAATTAATACCCGTATATTTGCACTCTTTTTAGAAACAGATAAATAGAACATAATGAGTAAACCAGCCCTTATAAAATTCGTCGAGGATTCAGTAGAAATGAAACAATATCCTGATTTTAAAGCAGGTGATACTGTTACTGTAAAATATAAAATTAAAGAAGGAAGCAAAGAACGTATCCAGAATTTCCAAGGTGTTGTTCTTCAGCGTTCCGGTAGCTCTACAACAGAAACTTTTACAGTTCGTAAAATTTCAAACAATGTTGGAGTTGAAAGAATCTTCCCTTTATCTTCACCTAACATTGACGACATTGTTGTTAATCGTCGTGGAGTTGTTCGTAGAGCACGTATCTTCTACTTAAGAGGATTAAAAGGTAAAAAAGCAAGAATCAAAGAAAAGAGAGTATAATCTCCTTTTCTAAAACAGATTAAAAACTTCGATATTCGGAGTTTTTTTTTACTTTAGTTTTTAAAGTTAATATTAAAATTCTTTAGAGATGAGTAATACAGACGAAAATTTGACACTATCGAAAAGTGTTTTAGAAATGATTACCGTTGCCCATGAGTTTTGCTTATTTATGGAAAAAATAGATTCTTACTCTCAAGAAGACATCTTAAATTATTTCCAAAAAATAATTCCCTTACTCTACTTAAAAGGCTCTCTTTTGCCCGACATTAAAGTTGCAGACGACTCTTATATGGAGCGTTATGTAACTGCTGAAACTTGGGAAATAATCTTTAATGAACTTAGAAATAAGCTAAAACCTTTGGATAATTATTGGGTTTTAGAATTTAGTGACGATACCGAAGCCACAAAAGCAAATATTGCGGATAATCTTACAGATGTTTATCAAGACCTTAAAGATTTTATAATCCTCTATACAAAAAACACTCAAACAGCACGTGAAAACGCTATTTTAGAGTGCAAAATCCAATTCGAAACACATTGGGGTATACGATTATTAAATGCAGTAAAAGCCATTCACCAAATTAAGTACAATAAACAGAAGTAAGTTGTATTTACATCTTTTATAAAACTTAAGTTAATATCCCAATAAGTGGGTATTTTCATTACAAACTTCGTAAAATCAAGCCTTTTCCGTACTTTTGCTTTCAAATAAAATTGGCTAATGAAAGCGCTTCTCGAACTCACACAGGGAGAAACTGGTATTATTGTAAAAGTAAAAGGACGTGGTGCATTTCGTAAACGTATTATCGAAATGGGTTTTGTCGTGGGTAAAAAAGTCAGCGTTATTAAAAAAGCTCCCTTACAAGATCCCATAGAATACAAAATTATGGGTTACGACATATCATTACGAGCTCAGGAAGCCAAAATGATTGATGTTATTTACGAAGACGAACCCGGCAGAATAAGAAAAAACGGATATCAAGGTACTCTCGACGAAGGAGGTCCAAAACGAGGCAGGATACGAAAAGATAAAATTATAAATGTTGCTTTAGTAGGAAATCCCAATAGTGGAAAAACAAGCTTATTTAATTTTGCCTCGGGATCTAAAGAACATGTGGGAAATTATACAGGAGTTACCGTTTCGGCCAAAGAAGCACGTTTTTACCAAAATGGATATCAATTTAACTTAGTTGATTTACCCGGAACATATTCTATTACTCATTATACACCGGAGGAACTCTATGTTCGCAATTATGTCCTTGAACAAGTTCCGGATGTTGTTCTAAATGTTGTTGACAGCTCAAACTTAGAGCGTAATCTCTTCCTAACTACCCAACTTATCGATATGGATATTAAGGTAGTGATGGCACTAAATATGTGGGACGAACTCACTAAACATGGAGCCATACTTGACTATATTTCTTTAGGAAAAATGATTGGAATCCCGATGGTTCCTACAAACGGAAAAAAAGGTGAAGGCTTAAAGGAATTATTTGATACCATTACCGACGTTTACGAAGATCGTAATGAGATTGTAAGACATATTCATATAAATTACGGCTTAGACCTTGAAGAATCGATAAATAAAATACAAAGTGATATAAAAGTAAAGGGAAATTATAACTTAACAGACTTAATTTCTTCTCGCTTCTTGGCAATTAAATTACTCGAAAACGACGATAAAACTAAAGAACGTATTTCTAATTGTCATAATGCCGACCGTATAAAACACACAACAAAAAAAGCACAACAGAAATTACAAAAAACTTATAAAGAAAACCCTGAAACCCTTGTTGCTGACGCAAAATATGCATTTATCGCAGGAGCATTAAAAGAAACATTAAAAGCCGGAGCCGTACGTAAATGGGAAAATGTACATATTATTGATGCTTTTTTAACAAATAAAATATTTGCCTTTCCTCTCTTTTTAGGCTTTATGTGGCTAATGTTTTACACCACATTCAACCTTGGAGAATATCCTATGAATTGGATAGACTCCGGCATTACCTTTATTAGCGAAATCCTGAGAGATACTATGCCCAACGGCATGCTAAAAGATTTATTTATAGATGGAATTATTGGAGGTGTAGGTGGAGTGATAGTTTTTTTACCCAATATACTTATTCTTTTCTTCTTTATCAGTCTGATGGAAGACACCGGATATATGGCTCGTGTTGCCTTTATTATGGATAAGCTCATGCATAAAATAGGGCTCCACGGTCGCTCATTTATTCCTATGCTTATGGGCTTTGGATGTAATGTGCCGGCAATTATGGCCACCAGAACCATTGAGAACAGAAACGACCGCTTACTCACAATGCTCATAAATCCATTTATGTCTTGCTCGGCACGTCTTCCTGTTTATATTTTAATTATCGGTGCTTTTTTCCCGGATAGGGCGAGCACCGTTTTATTTAGCATTTATACTTTTGGTATTTTGGTTGCAATTATAGTTGCCATCATATTCAAAAAAACTATTTTCAAAGCTAATGAATCGCCTTTTGTAATGGAATTGCCACCATATCGTATTCCTACTTTCAGAAATACCGTTAAACATATATGGTTTAAAGCCAAACAGTATCTACAGAAGATGGGAGGTATAATTCTTATTGCTTCAATTATTATTTGGGCTGCGGGTTATTTTCCTCGTGAAATTCCTTTTAGTCAGGACTATGACGTCCAGATTCAACAAGCACAAGAAGAATACGACAATACAATTATCCTTACTCCCAGCTTAAACAGAAGCAAACAAAAAGAGCTCAATCTCAAACTGCAATCAAAAATACATTCTTTAAAAATGGCTAAAGAAAGTGAAAGACAAGCAGGTAGTTATATTGGAAAACTCGGTAAATTTGTAGAGCCTGTTATTGCCCCCTTGGGATTTGATTGGAAAATGGGAGTCAGTCTAATAGCAGGAGCTGCTGCAAAAGAAATTGTAGTCAGCACCATAGGAGTACTTTATCAAGCAAATTCAGAGGAAGAACCTGAAGTTCTTACAAAACGTTTACAAAATGCTGTATACGAAGATGGTCCACGCAAAGGAAACCCTGTATTCTCTCCATTAGTAGCGATATCATTTTTAATATTTGTGCTGATTTATTTTCCCTGTATTGCTGTTGTAGCAGCAGTTAAAAGAGAATCGGGAAGTTGGAAATGGGCTGCATTTTTAGTAGTTTATTCTACTACACTTGCTTGGATTTTATCTTTTCTCGTTTATCAAATCGGAAGCCTAATTATTTAGTTATGTTACAAGAAATTATCGTTTATATAATCCTAACTGCAACGGCACTTCATTTACTGCGCCAAGCATTTATATTTTTCAGGCCGTCTAAAGACCAAGGAAACAGTATGGGTTGTGCCGGAGGATCTTGCGCTAACTGTAGCCTTAAAATTGACTTTAGCTCTATCCAGCTTAAGCCGGAAGAAAATAAACTTCAAAAATTTAAGTTTGAAAATATCAAATAATAGGATTATAAAAATTTAATGTCATTTTGTAATCTTCAATCTATCACTTTAGTATTTTTCTTTATCTTTACGGCACAAAATATAAAACTATGTTAGACAAAGCCATTTTTGCTTCGAACTACGAAATCTTTGATAAAGAAATTGTGCGCGAAATTATTGATATTTATATTACAGAATATCCCGATAGGATGTCAAAACTCGAAGAATTAATTAATCTGGGTGATTTAGATCAAATTTACAAAGCGGCTCATAGTTTAAAAGGTGTTACTGCAAATTTCTTTGACAAAGAGTCTGAAGATCTTGCACGTACTATTGAAGAAAAAGGACGTGCCGGCGATAGTAACGGACTTAAAGATCTTTTTGTAAAACTCAAAGCTTCTACCGACAAGCTCGTTGTTGAGTTAGAAACTCTTAAAAAAGACTACTCTTAAAAACTTATCTTAATTTATTGAGGTTAAAAACAAAAAAAGGTCGATATAAATACCGACCTTAATATCAAAATTATAAATACTAAGCCTTCATTGCGGCTTTAATTTTTGTTTCTAACTCTTCGGCTAATTCAGGATTATCAAGCAATAATGCTTTTACAGCATCTCTCCCCTGACCAAGTTTTGTATCACCATAACTAAACCAGCTACCTGCTTTTTTCACTATGTCGTAATCCACACCTAAATCAACAATTTCGCCCATTTTAGAAATTCCTTTACCGAACATAATTTCAAATTCAGCCTGACGGAATGGTGGCGCTACTTTATTCTTAACAACTTTAACACGAACGCGTGTTCCAATAACATTATCTTTATCTTTAAGAACAGCTATCTTACGAATATCTAAACGAATACTGGCATAGAACTTAAGAGCATTTCCACCTGTAGTTGTTTCGGGGTTGCCAAACATAACACCAATTTTCTCACGCAGCTGATTAATGAAAATACAGGTAGCCCCGGTTTTATTGATAGTTCCTGTAAGCTTACGTAGGGCTTGCGACATTAAACGCGCATGTAAGCCCATTTTTGAGTCACCCATCTCTCCTTCAATCTCAGATCGTGGAGTTAGGGCTGCAACAGAATCAATCACAATAATATCAATAGCTCCGGAACGGATTAAATTTTCAGTAATTTCCAAAGCTTGCTCACCATTATCGGGTTGAGAAATCAAAAGGTTCTCAACATCAACGCCTAAACTCTCAGCATAAAAGCGATCGAAAGCATGCTCAGCATCTATAAAAGCCGCAATACCGCCGGCTTTCTGAGCTTCGGCAATGGCATGAATAGCCAAAGTTGTTTTACCCGACGACTCCGGTCCGTAAATCTCAACCACACGACCACGAGGAAGTCCACCAATTCCTAAAGCAGTATCTAAGCCTAAAGAACCGGTTGAAATAGAAGCAATGGGTACAACAGCAGAATCTCCCATTTTCATAACAGCTCCTTTTCCGTAGGATTTTTCAATTTTATCTAAGGTAAGCTGAAGTGCTTTCAGCTTTTCTTTCTTTATATCTTGCTCATTATTTGATTTTGCCATACTTAATTTATTTTTTAGATTCTAAAGCTACTAGCAATTGTTCAGTAGCTGCCTTGGTTTTTACTTTTTCTATAATTAATTCAATAACTCCATTTTCATCAATAAGAAAGGTTTTCCGATAAATACCTTCGTATTCTCTTCCATACAATTTCTTAGGTCCCCAACAGCCAAATGCCTTGATAATCTCCTTATCCTCATCGGCGATTAATGGAAAAGGTAATGTATTTTTCTCGGCAAAATTCTTTTGTCTTTTAACGCTATCTGCACTCACACCAACAACAGCAAATCCTTTTTCAATCAAGCTTTGATAATTATCTCTAAAATTGCAAGATTCTGCTGTACATCCGGGGGTACTAGCCTTTGGATAAAAGTACAGCACTAGCTTTTTACCTTTAAAATCGCTTAGCTTAACTTCTTTTTCATCCTGATCAACACCTTTAAAATCAGGCGATTGGTCTCCAACTTTCAATGTATCCATATCAAATATTGGGGTAATTTATTTCTAATTCTTAACAAAAGTACGGAAAAAGAGTTTTAATTTTTAATCGTCTGAAAAATTGTATTAACAATTCATAACTATCTTTTTATATGCTTCAATATTTTCAATTATTATTCTTAATTATTATTTCAAAATCAACTACCTTCGACAGATGAATATTGAAGATTTACGCATTTATTGTTTAAGCAAACAGGCTACTACAGAGAGCTTTCCTTTTGATGATGTAACTCTTGTTTTAAAAGTTATGAATAAAATGTTTGCACTAATAAGCTTAGATGGAGAATTAAGAATTAGCTTAAAATGTGATCCGGAATATGCCATTGAGCTTAGAGAAAAATATTCAGCTATAATACCTGGTTTTCACTTAAACAAAAAACTCTGGAATACAATAACTATTGACGGTTCTATTCCTAAGAAACTTATTAAAAAATTAATTGATCATTCCTATAATTTAATTACAGAATCGCTACCAAAAAAACTGAAACAGGAATTTGAAAATATGTAACTAGCTTCCTAATATTTACGAAAATATCATAGTATAGATCGAATTACGGCTTCAACTACAAGAGCACTATAATATTTATTTACAGCTTAGCCCGCTTATCTTAACTAACTGTTGAACATAGATTTTTTAAAAACTAAAAAATAACTTGCCAAAATATCAAAATGTTTTTCTAATTTTGTCGCTCAATGAAGAAACAAAATACAATTATGCGCTCTATGATGATGTGTGAAGAGATTCTCGCAAAGAGCCCTCTTGTATAAAAAATATACAATACAATTTAAAGGCCTTTGCAATTTGTAAAGGCCTTTTTTATTTAAAAAAACATGACAACAAAATACTCAGTAAGCAATACAGAATCAATGCGAATGATGATGCAAACAATGCATTGGTATTGCCTAGACTAAAAGAAAGAAACACTAATTTTAAGTCCCTTTGGCAATACCTAAAGCCAAAGGGACTTTTTTTTGAATAAGAATTACGAGTAATACAAAATCAATAAAATGAAATATTTAAAACAATCTAGCAAAGCAATACATATAGGACATGATACAACATCAACGCAAAGTAGCCGCGCAGTTCCTATTTATCAAACAAGTTCTTATGTATTTAAAAGTACTGATCATGCCGCCAATTTATTCTCATTAAAAGAATCCGGATATATCTATACACGACTTAACAATCCAACCAATGATATTCTGGAACAGAGACTTGCAGCGGTTGAAGAAGGAATTGGGGCTGCTGTTTTCGCTTCAGGAACTGCTGCTATTTCTACCACCTTATTAAGCCTTTTAAAAACCAAAGATCATATTGTCTCCTCAAGTAGTTTATACGGCGGAACATACAATTTGCTTGAGACTACTTTAAAGAGATATGGTATTGAAACTACCTTTGTAGATGCTGATATTATTGAAAATTTCCAAAAAGCTATAAAGCCTCAAACCAAAATCATATTTATAGAGTCTCTGGGCAATCCCAAATTAGATGTTTTGGATATAGAGGCAATTGCAAAAGTAGCCAACGCAAATCATATTCCTTTAATTGTTGATAATACCGTAGCCTCTCCTGCCCTTTTAAATCCAATTAAATATGGAGCAAATATTGTTATTCACTCCTTAACCAAATTTATTGGAGGACAAGGAACTTCGCTTGGTGGTGCGGTTATCGATGCCGGCACTTTTGATTGGACCAATGGAAAATTTCCGGAATTTACAGAACCCTCAAAAGGATACCACGGTTTAATTTATACTGAAGCACTTGGAAATGCCGCTTTTATTGCCAAACTGAGATTAGAAGGCTTACGCGATTTTGGTGGATCACTAAGTCCTTTGAGTGCTTTTCAATTAATCCAAGGATTAGAAACATTAACCGTAAGAATAAAACAACATTCGATAAATGCACTTGAAATTGCACAATGGCTTGAAACTAAAGAAGAAGTGGCTTGGGTAAATTATCCCGGACTGAAAAGCAATAAATATTACAGATTAGCCAAAAAATATCTTCCAAAAGGACAAAGTGGAATTGTAACCTTTGGATTAAAAGGAGGTTTTGAAGCTGCTAAAAAATTTACAGATTCAACAAGCTTATTTTCTCTTCTTGCCAATATTGGCGATACCAAATCACTCATCATACATCCTGCAAGTACAACACATCAGCAACTAACCGAAGAACAACAATTAAGCACAGGAGTTAGCCAAGATTTAATTCGCCTATCCATAGGATTAGAAGATGTAGAAGATATAAAAGCAGATATAGAACAAGCTTTAAAAAAAACAAAATGAACGATCAAATTTTATTTTATTCTACAGATAACTACCAAAGCTTTAGAGGGCAACAGTTAGGGAAAATAGATGTTTCCTATCAAATATTTGGCAAAAAACTTCATACGGCTCCAGTGGTTTTAGTAAATCATGCACTTACCGGAAATTCTGATATAGCAAGCAATACAAAAGGTTGGTGGAAATATTTAATCGGAAAAGGCAAAGTTATTGATACCGATAAATATACCGTAATTGCCATCAATATCCCAGGCAATGGATACCACAATAAACTGATTGAAAATTATAAAGATTTTACGGCTAAAGATATTGCTAAAATCTTCATTAGCGTCCTCAAATTTATTGGCATTAAAAAATTACACTCTGCAATTGGAGGCTCTTTAGGTGGTGGAATCGCATGGGAAATGGCAGCTTTAGAACCCAAATTCATTCACTATCTTATTCCTGTAGCAGCGGATTGGAAATCATCGGATTGGATTATTGGACATAACTTTATCCAAGAAAACATATTAAACACATCGCCAAATCCAATGCAAACAGCAAGAATGATGGCTATGCTTTTTTACCGAACTCCGGCTTCTCTTGCCCAAAAATTCAAGCGTACAAAAACTAAAAATGGAGAACTGTTTCAGATAGAATCGTGGCTAAAACATCATGGGGAAAAACTAGAGAGTAGATTTGATCTTTTAGCCTATAAAATGATGAATCATTTACTTACAACGGTTGATATTTCCAAAGGGAAATCATCATTCGAAAAAGCTGTAAAACCCATTCAATCAACCATTATTCAAATTGCCATTAACTCTGATTTGTTTTTTGTAAAAGAAGAAAATCTAAAAACAAAAACCACACTTGATAAACTAAAAATAAGAAATGAATACCACGAAATCATATCCATTCATGGGCATGATGCATTTCTTATTGAATTCGAACAACTTAGCAATATTTTAAAACCACTTTTCAAATGAAAATAATAAAATTCGGAGGTAAATCGCTCTCCAACGGTTTAGGAATTAAAAATGTAATTTCTATCATTCAAAATAAAACCATCGAAAAAGAAAAATTCATTGTTGTGCTTTCAGCGAGGGGAAATGCAACAGATGATCTCGAGCATATATTAGCCTTAGCTCAACAAAATAAAGAATATCTATCCGCTTGGAGAGATTTTAAAAATTACCAAACACTGCCATTACCGGATATCGATTTTAGTACTGAATTCAATCAATTGGAAAAGATTTTTGAAGGGGTACAGCTTATTGGCGACTACAGCTTAAAAATAAAGGATTTGGTTTTAGCACAAGGAGAAATGTTAGCGACAAAAATGGTTTCGGCTTTGCTTAACAAAAAAGGGACTGAAAGCATTCCTATCGACAGCCGTTTATTCTTTAGATCCAACAGTAATTTTGGTTGTGCTCAAATTAAAGAAGAGCTTTCAAAAGCAAATACCATCACATTTTTTAATCAAATCCCTTCCAAAACCTTGCCTATTGTAAGTGGTTTTATTGCTTCAGACAAAAATGGACAGACTACCACTTTGGGAAGAAACGGTAGTAATTATTCTGCAGCACTTCTATCCAAATACCTGAATGCAAACGAATTACATAATTACACCCATGTTGACGGAATCTATACCGCTAATCCTATTCAAGTCGAAGACGCTCAAATTATCAAGCATTTAAACTACCAAGAAGCCAACGAATTGGCAAATTTTGGAGCTTCAATACTGCATGCCAAAACCATTATCCCGCTTATTGAAAACAAGATTCCTTTGCGGATACTCAACACATTTAATCCATCTTCCAAGGGAACACTAATCAGCGCGGCAAATAATAATAAAGAAGTAAAAACAATCTCCGTTCAAAACGATCTTGGAATTATTTATATTGAAGGACGTGGGATGCTTGGAAAAATAGGTCTTGATGCCCGAATTTTTGAAGCTCTAAGTAAAAAAGATATCAGTATAGGTATTATTTCGCAAGGCTCATCAGAAAGAAGTATTGGTTTTGTTATTGCAAAAAATCAAACAAAAACAGCAGTCTCGGCACTAAAAAAAGAGTTTAGAACTGAGATAAATGAAAAAGACATCAGTTCAATTTCCCAACTGCAGGATGTATCGGTTATCACCATTGTCGGTCAAAATCTAAAAACATTCTCCTCCTCTTTTCAGGCTTTAGCTAAAAACAATATCGAAGTGCTTTTAATCAATAACACACTCAATGGCAAGAACATAAGTTTAGTTGTAAAAAATGATTTTGCCACCAAAGCAGTAAATGTTATTCACTCGCAAATATTTGGGATTACAAGGAAAATAAATATTGCCATTTTTGGAAAAGGAAACGTTGGAGGATCTCTGATTAATCAGATTCTGAAGAGTCAAGATCAGATAGTAAAACGAAAGCAGACGAAGCTGAATATTTTTGCGATTGCAGGAACCAAAAATATAATCCTCGACAAAAGTGGTGTTAACAAAAACTGGAAAGAAACATATAAAAAAGCGGCAAAAAACGAAAGCATTCAGCAAGTTATTGAATATGCCTCCCAACATCATTTGGAGAATTTAATTGCCATTGACAATACAACAAGTAGTGCGTTTGTAAAAGAATACGATACCCTAATAGAGCAAGGTTTTGATCTTGTTTCGTCAAATAAACTAGCCAACACTTCTAGTTTTCAGTTTTACAAAAACACAAGAACAAAGCTCAAACAACACAACAAACAATATCTCTACGAAACCAATGTTGGTGCAGGACTCCCTCTGATTGACACCATCAAATTACTGCACGATTCCGGTGAAAATATTACACGTATTCGGGGGGTATTTTCTGGTTCTTTGAGCTATTTATTCAATACATTTTCTTCTCAAGAAGTGTCTTTCAGTTCAGTTTTAAAAAAAGCTATTGCGCAAGGTTTTACAGAACCCGATCCAAGAGAAGATTTATGTGGAAATGATGTTGCAAGGAAATTATTGATTCTTGCCAGAGAATTAGATTTAGAAAATGAATTTGACGATATACAAATTAAAAATCTAATTCCTGAAGATTTGAGAGGAGGAGATACCGAAACCTTCTTGGCACAATTGGATGCTTTAGATCCCTTTTATCAGGCACTCAAAGAAAAGCAAAAGCAAGACCATGTATTGCGCTATATTGGCGATTTGTATGGCGACTTACAAAATGAAAAAGGAATATTAAAAGTTGATTTGATCTCCGTTTCAAAATTCAGCTCCCTCGGGCAGTTAACAGAGTCCGATTCCATTTTCGAAATCTATACAGAGTCCTATGGAAACAAACCTATTGTTATTCAGGGTGCAGGAGCCGGCGCAGAGGTTACTGCCAGAGGCGTTTTTGGCGATTTATTACGGATAACGGAAAAAAGGCAAAACTAAACATGCCCATTTAGAAATCTTTCAAAAAATGCTAACTTCGCAGCAAAGAGGTATAACTACATCTTTATCTCGAATTGAATATCAATAAATAACTAAAATTTAGAAGAAGAATTTAAAAACAGATACCATGAATAAAAATTATTTTGCCCACGAAACAGCCGTTATTGATGACAATTGCCAAATTGGCGAAGGTGTAAAAATCTGGCATTTCAGTCATATTATGTCTAATTGCACGCTTGGCGACAAATGTAATATTGGACAAAACGTTGTGGTTTCGCCCGAAGTAGTTTTAGGCAAAAACGTAAAAGTGCAAAACAACGTTTCCATTTATACGGGCGTTATATGCGAAGATGATGTTTTTCTTGGTCCAAGCATGGTTTTTACCAATGTTACTAATCCAAGAAGTAATGTTGTACGAAGAGGGGAATATTCGCGCACACTGGTAAAAAAAGGTGCATCTATAGGCGCAAACTCTACTATTGTTTGTGGTCACGATATAGGCGAATTTGCCTTTATTGGTGCCGGAGCGGTAGTTACCAAAACTGTTCCCGCCTACGCTTTAGTTGTTGGAAATCCGGCTCGCCATATTGGCTGGATGAGCGAATTTGGACATCGCCTTAATTTTGACGAAAATGGCATTGCTACCTGCCCCGAAAGCAAAGAAAAATACCGTTTAAAAGATGGAGCAGTTCAAAAAATTAAATAACTATTTTTATTCAATATTAATTATCTACTAATTTTTCTAGTAGTATAATGTAATTATCTTTGTACTAAAATACAATGCATGCATTATAAATTTACAATATGAACCAGACAAAATATCCCAACCTTTTAAAACCTCTTGATTTAGGTTTTACCACTTTAAAAAATAGAGTCTTGATGGGTTCTATGCATACTGGTCTTGAAGAAGGAGACCCACATAAAATGGCAAAATTCTTTGCAGAAAGAGCCAAAGGTCAAGTAGGACTCATTGTTACGGGAGGAGTAGCTCCAAACAGAAGCGGTTGGACTAAACCCTTTGCCGGAAAACTAACTAACAACAAAGAGGTGAAGTTTCATAAGGTTGTTACAGAAGCCGTACACAAAGAAGGCGGAAAAATTTGCATGCAAATATTACATGCCGGCAGATATGCTTACATACCATTTAATGTAGCACCAAGCACTTCAAAATCACCCATTACTCCTTTCAAAGCTCGGCGAATGCCAAATTTCTTAATAAACTGGACCATAAATGATTTTGTACGTACTGCTGCTTTAGCTCAAAAAGCCGGATACGATGGTGTAGAAATAATGGGTTCGGAAGGTTATTTAATAAATGAATTTTTGGTTGAAAGAACAAATAAAAGAACCGATAAATGGGGAGGTTCTTATGAAAACAGAATGCGTTTTGCATTAGAAATTGTAAAGAAAACGAAAGCAAAAGTAGGGAACGAATTTATCATAATCTTTCGCTTATCTATGTTGGATTTGGTTGAAAGCGGCAGCTCTTGGGAAGAAATTGTACTTTTAGCAAAAGAACTGGAAAAGGCAGGAGTAACCATAATCAATACAGGAATTGGGTGGCATGAGGCACGCGTTCCTACAATATCTACTCGTGTACCCAGAGCTGCATTTACTTGGGTAACAAAAAAAATGAGAAAAGAAGTATCTATCCCTTTGGTTACTACCAATAGAATAAATACTCCGGAATTAGCAGAAAAAGTATTAGCACAAGGAGATGCCGATATGGTTTCGATGGCGAGACCTTTTTTGGCAGATTCAGATTTTGTATTAAAAACCATTGAAGGAAGAGAGGATGAAATAAATACCTGTCTTGCCTGTAACCAAGGTTGTTTAGATCATGTTTTTCAAAATAAAAAATCTTCTTGTTTAGTAAATCCCAGAGCCTGCAGAGAAACGGAATTAAATTATTTAGCTGTAGAAAAACCTAAAAAATTAGCCGTAGTTGGCGCAGGTCCTGCGGGAATGTCTGCTGCCACTATTTTAGCAGAAAGAGGTCATAAAGTTACTTTATTTGAAGCTGAGGCTGAAATTGGCGGACAGTTCAATATAGCAAAACAAGTACCCGGAAAAGAGGAATTTCATGAAACAATTCGATATTTTAAAAGAAAAATAGAACTTACAAGTGTAGATTTAAGATTAAATACCAAAGCAACAGTAGAAAATTTAAAAGAATTCGATGAAGTTATTTTAGCTTCCGGAATTTCTCCCAGAGATATAAAATTACCCGGCGGAAACGAAGAAAACACCTTAAGCTATATCGATGTTTTAAAACACAAAAAACCCGTAAATAAAAAAGTAGCCATAATAGGTGCAGGAGGAATAGGCTTTGATGTTGCAGAATATTTAAGTCACGAAGGCACTATTCCAAGTACAGACATCCCGACTTATATGAAAGAATGGGGAGTAGATATGCTCAACCAAACAAGAGGCGGTTTGGCAACACCTGAAAAAGTAAGCTCTCCAAGAGAGATATTCCTAATGCAAAGAAAAGAAAGCAAAGTAGGAAAAGGTTTAGGGAAAACTACAGGCTTTGGACATAGAGCAAGTCTTACTAAGAGAAATGTAAAAATGCTAAATGGATGTTCTTACTTAAACTTTGACAAAAAAGGATTATTAATTTCAAGAAAAGGGAAAGAAGAATTATTAGACGTAGATCAAGTGATAATTTGTGCAGGACAAGAACCTCTTAGAAATCTTCAGGAGCCATTAGAACAAGCTGGCATTAAAGTACATTTAATAGGCGGTGCTGATGTAGCCGCTGAATTAGATGCAAAAAGAGC
>JAGGWH010000171.1 GCA_021157585.1 Bacteroidales bacterium
CTAAACCCGCTTCCAAACGAGCGACTAAACCTGCTAATAAACCTTCTGCAAAATCAAAAGGAGGAGGAAAAAGGAGATAAAAAATACGTGCTGTAACACCTAAGCAGATAAAAACTCCGTTTAGCTAGAGCTAGACGGTTTTTATCTGCATTGTTGAACGACACCAAAAGTAGTGGGGGCAGCTATTTCAGACTATATGTAATTTCAATCAAGAGCCTTAATTTGTTAATTCTAGCTGAGAAGGTCAGGAATTTGGTAAAAGAGGTAAATAATGAGTTATTTTTCATCCTTATTTGTTTATTTCATTGGTAGTTTTCATTTTCATTAGCTTACATTTATACAATTAAACATAAGTATTGCCTTACGTCAAATTTCACGTTTAATTTCTTTTTGGTTAAAAATGGTTTCGTTGGCATTATGCTACTTTAGGTGCACTTCGGCAACGCTCAGCAACCAAAGCTTTTGGCCTTGCTTTAGCTTCTACCAGAAGCATCCTTCCTCCGCAGTGTTTGCATTTTCCTATTTCTACACCATACACCAATTCCAGAATATCTGCCACCAATATTTTTTGCGGTTTTTGATATTTGGAAAGTTCAAAATGCTCGTGCATTTTTTCTAGCATATTGGTTTTATTTCGGGATGATAAAAATCCGTAATTTCTGATCTTCATAAACCTTGCAGGCAAAACGTGTTGTAAAAAGAGTTTGATAAAATCCTCACCTTTTAAAGTACGGATTTTCTTTTTATAATCATCTGCTCTATCGGTATATTCAAAGGATACCTTTTTATTTGTAACGCTTTTTATTCTGGCATTGCTAATGGCAATCTTATGAGTATATCTGCCTAAGTATTCAAAAACTGACTGCTCGTTTTTAAAGCTTTTCTTGGAGTATACCACCCAGTTTTTATTATAAAGAGTTTCCTTTAAATGGTAGAAAAATTGCTTTTGTGTTTGATCTTGTAAATCCCAAAATTTCAGCTCACCATCTTTAAAATACTTCTTTAGTTGTTCTAAAAACTTCCCTTTAAATGTTGAAGCTAAGGCTTGGGTATTAAAAAGATAATCGCCATCGGTTGGTGATGATTTCCATTTGTTATTTGCTGTAATTCCACCCGATGGGATGATGCAATGCAGGTGAGGATGGTATTCTAAATCCTGTTTCCAAGTGTGCAAGACTGCAATCATCCCCATCTTTGCTTCAATCCGGTTTATAGGATTTTCAGAAAAGCTATCGATAGTATTCCAAGCACATTTAAAGAGTAAATTATAGAGTAGCGCTTTATTAAATTTAAAGAGAGTCCGTAGCTCAGAAGGAATAGTAAAAACAGTATGGTGGTATTTTACTGGCAATAAATCGTTTTGTTTTGCCAATATCCATTTGTCTTTGTTTATAGCCTGACAATTGGGGCAGTGCCTATTGCTGCACGAATTATAATGCGTTTGCATAATACCGCAATCTTGGCAAGCTTGAACATTAAACCCTAGTTTTTCTGTTCTACATATTTTAATAGAATCTATGACTTTATGCTGATCAATGGTAGCAGAATTAAAGCGGAGATATTCCCCGCTAAAACTCTCAAAAGCTTTTGTTATTAGACTTTTCATGACATATCCTCCCAATTATCAAAAGGACTAAATCCTTTAAAAAGGGGAACTTCGCTCACGTGAAGATAAATCATGGTTGTTTTTATGGATGCATGGCCAAGGATAGCTTGTAGTGTTTTTATGTTCATCCCATCTTCCAACGCATGCGAAGCAAAACAATGTCGCAATATGTGCAGATTGATTTGTTTTATACCAGACTTTTTATTCGCCATCTTAAGAGCATGCCTAAGACCACTAGCTGTTAAAGGTTTTCCTTTGGTCTTGCCATTAAACAGAAAGTCTACAGGCTTATAGGCTTTAAAATACGCTCTTAAATCAGGTAATAGTTTCTTTGATAAAACGGTATATCTGTCTTTATTTCCTTTGGAGCGGTTGATCCTAATTCTGAATTTCCCATCATTTGTTTCAATGTTTTCTATCTTCAGGTTAAGTAATTCGTTACGCCTGAGTCCAGAAGCATAGAGCATGGTCAGCATCAATCTATGCTTTACATTATCACTACTAGAGAATAGTTTATGAAGTTCTTTTCTGCTTATAATAACAGGCAGATCCTGCTCTTCTTTAGGGTAAGGTATTTTAAATGCAAACTTTTCCCTATCAAGCATATGAGTATAATACCAGCGCAAACCTGCAACATAGATTTTAATGGTTCGCCAAGCCCTAAATTTATGATATTGAAGCTGGTAGAGATAGTCGGTAACTTCATCTATTTCAGTATCCGCAGGATGTTTTCCAGTGTGTTTGCATAAATACTCCACACAACGTGTATAGTTTATAATAGTTTGGTCGGAATGATTGCTCACCGCCAAACGCTTTTTCATCTTCTCCAGTAAAGAATTTAACTCCTTAACTGAAATTTCATTTGAATTTTCCATCATATATGTTTTAATTAATAAAACATGGTATACGGATTTGACTATGTCAAAGGATTTGGCTACTTTTGGTTTTGTTCAACAAAGCATATTAAACAAACTAAAATAAATCAGAATGGCTGCATTTTAAGATAAGCTCAAGAAATATTGTAAAAATTATATAAATATTCTGTTAAATACCGACTTACAAAGCCTTTCTTTCTAAATTTTCTTTATCTTTGGAATGCATGGTCTTCAAATACCTAGA
>JAGGWH010000172.1 GCA_021157585.1 Bacteroidales bacterium
AATTAAAATATTTTGAAGGCTTTTCAAAATCGATAGAAAAGAAATTATCAAACGAACGCTTTGTAAATAACGCACCGAAAAAAGTAGTAGAATTAGAGCGCAAAAAACTCTCTGATGCCGCGCAAAAGATGATGTTAATCCAAGCTCAGATTAAAAATTTGCAATAAATTAACTAATCGCCTGTCTTTTCTTCCAATAAAAAATTTCTAAAAGCGAAATAAATACTGTTCTATATACTGATTAACTGAAGCTTATGGCAACCTGCCAATCAAAAGATTGTTATTAAAAATTCTTAAAATCAATAGCCTCTAGCCAAAAAAATATTGCTATATTGCCCATCCATTTTTGGGATGGGAAAGGGAAAATTTAAAATAAATTTAAATATAGAAAATCCATTTATTATGAAAAGAATGCTACAAAAAATAGCCATCGCATTTATGCTACTGCTATTTAGCGGTAGCCTTTTTGCTCAAGGCTACGTAAAAGGTGTCATAACAGACGCCTCAACTAATGAAACTTTGATCGGAGCGACGATCATTCTGAAAGGAACAACCATTGGTACTTCAACCGATTTTGATGGTAACTTTACTTTAGAAGTTGCCGCAGGACAACAGACCATAGACATTCAATATGTCGGTTATGCTTCTCAAGAAATTGCAGTTTCAATTAGTGAAGGACAAACAACAGATTTAGGAACTATTGCTTTAGAAAGTAATCAGATTGGTTTAAACGAAATTAATGTCTTTGCTTCTATTGCCGTTGATCGTAAAACTCCTGTTGCTATATCTTCTATTGATCCTATTCAGATTGAAGAAAAACTTGGATCTCAGGAATTTCCTGAAATTTTAAAGTCAACTCCCGGAGTTTATGCTACTAAGCAAGGTGGTGGTTTTGGCGACTCTCGTATCAACCTTCGTGGTTTTAATTCTCCAAATGTTGCCGTAATGATTAACGGTGTTCCCGTTAACGATATGGAATGGGGCGGAGTTTACTGGTCAAATTGGGCCGGATTATCCGATGTTACTCGCACTATGCAAGTTCAGCGTGGACTTGGTGCTTCAAAAGTGGCTGTACCTTCTGTTGGTGGATCAATCAATATTGTTACAAAAACTACCGATATTGAAAAAGGCGGAAGTATATACACATCTATTGGTAACGATGGCTACTTAAAAAACTCTTTTACTGTTTCAACAGGTAAAATGGATAATGGCTGGGCGATTACTTTATTAGGTGCTCGTACAACCGGCAATGGTTATGTTTTAGGAACGGAATTTGAAGGCTATTCATATTTCTTTAATGTTTCAAAATCTATTAACAGTAAACATCAAATTTCATTTACAGGTTTTGGAGCTCCACAATGGCACTACCAACGTTCTACTTATGATTCTAAAACTATCGCCGAATGGCAAACCTATAAAGAAGGATACCGTTTCAATGCTACTTATGGTTTTGGTGTTGATGGAGAACGTATAAGTTCTGCCAAAAACTATTATCACAAACCTCAATTTTCGCTTAATCACTTTTGGAATATTAGCCAAAAATCAAGTTTATCTACAGCCTTTTATGGTTCTTACGGATCAGGTGGTGGTGCTTCTCCTCAAGGGAATAATCGCTCTGTTTTATATGGTTCAAGTAATTACCGTACAATAAACGGATATCTTGATTATGCACGTGTTCAAGAAGAAAATGCTGCCGATCCAAACGGTTCTCAAGCTATTATCGGTAGTTCAAACAACGATCACCTTTGGTATGGTGCTATCTCAACATTTACAACTAAACTTAAAGAAAACATAGATTTTTATGGTGGAGTTGATGCTCGCTATTATGTTGGTTATCACAACCGTTCTATTACGGACTTATTGGGAGGTGCTTTTTATATCGACCCTTATCGTGCCAATGTAGGTTATAAAGCTGATGACTTTGGATACGTAAACGAAAAATTAATGGTTGGCGATCAAATCTCAAGAGATTATAACGGATATGTACTTTATGGTGGTGTTTTTGGACAAGCAGAATACAATAAAGACAAATTAGCTGTTTTTGTTTCCGGTTCTGTTTCTACAACAACCTATTGGAGAAAAGACAATATGTATGCTGCACCCGGACAAGAGACATCTGATAAAATCAGCTTTCCCGGCTTTGTAACTAAAGGCGGTGCAAACTACAACATTAGTGGCGCACATAATGTATTTGCAAACGTAGGCTACTTCTCAAGAGCACCTTATTTTTCTAGTGTATTCTTAGCAAAAGATGTAAGTAATGCTATCAATAATGATGCTGTAAACGAAAATGTTTTTTCTACAGAATTAGGGTATGGTTACCGTACAAGATTGGCAAAAGTTAACTTAAACGTTTACCGTACTTACTGGCAAAACAAATCTTTAAGCGGAACTATCGATTCTCAAGATCCAAGTCGTGGACGTTATAATGCTCAAGGTGTAAATGCTATTCACCAAGGTATTGAACTCGACTTTGTATTGTATCCAACCGATCGCTTACGCATTACAGGTATGCTATCTATTGGTGATTGGAAATGGGAAGATGACGTAGAAGCTATTGCTTTTAACGAAGATGGATTTCCTGTTGATGGAAGAGGCAACATTGTTGATTTAGCAGATGCCTATAGACTTAAATTAGACATAGGTGGTGTTCATGTTGCTGACGCAGCACAAACAACGGCTGCATTTGGAGTTAATTATGATGTATTTAAGAAAATTATTCGTGTTGGGTTAGACTATAATTACGCTGCAAATTTATATGCCGATTATGGTAACATTCAATATATCGCCGGTGAGGACACTTGGAAAGTACCTTCTTATGGTGTACTAGATTTTAATTCCAGCTTTAATTTCAAAATTGGCGGTTTAAAATCCAGATTAAGTGCTAAAGTAAATAATGTTTTAGATACGGAATATATTATGGATGCTGACAATGGATCTAGTGGAACCTGGACAGATGCACGAGTATTTTATGGCTTTGGCAGAACATATTCTGTTGCCTTAAAAATTAAATTTTAACCCAAGTAAACGGAAAAATTAATAACAATGAAAAAAATAATATACCCTATAATATCCACTTTACTTTTACTTGTAGTTTTTAGTGCTTGTAAAAAAGTAAACGACGATTTTGAAGGCCTTGACGAGATGGCCGCCCCTACCAATGTAGCTAATTTAAGCTATACTTTAACTGCCGACGATTATGCAACTATAAAAAAGGCAGCTCTTACTGTCGCAACAACTGATGAAGAAATTAATGCTGCAAATGCTATTGGAGACAATTTAGCTTTAAATTCAATTTTCGGTGCTGCTGATTATGCCCCATCAATTCTAACAGACTTGTATTATTCGTTTGATAAAAACTCGACAGTTTTATTGACCTATAATTACGACGAAGGAGAAATTCCTTATTTGGAAAATTATACCTCTGCTGATGAATATGAACTAAGTGATGCCGATTACGAAAGCTTTGGAGGTCTTGTTGCAGCTATTAAATACTTTGTTCCCTCATTTATACCGAAAGAGGGCATTCCTGATGTTTTAGATGCACAAATAGATGCACCTGTTGCTGATCAATTAGTTCTAGTTAAGTACCGTTATTCCGATACCGAACCTGCTAACAGTGGACCAAGAACAATCCAGCATTTGCTTAATGACTTTGAAGCTTATGCCAACTATGATGCTATAGATAAAGACGGATGGAAAAGTATTGAAGCTGAAGGAACTAGAGCATGGCAAGCCAGAATATATAGCGAAAATGGATATGCACAGTATAGTGCCTATAGTTCCGGCGAAGAAAATATCTCTTATTTAGTTTCACCAACAGTGGATTTAACAGGAAGTGAAGACAATACTTTCTCTTTCGATATTAATGTTGGGTATTGGACACATGTTGGACTTGCTGTACTTATTTCCGATGATTATGACGGTGTTAATTTTGATGCTGCTACTTGGACTGATATTTCTTCTAGTTTCAACATTCCAACTGAGCCAACAATAGGCTATGGTAATTTTGCAACTGCAGGAACTTTTGACTTAAGCAATTATAACGGTGAAATTACTATTGCTTTCCGTTATACAGGCAATGGTAATACAGGAGAAGTAACTACTTATCAAATTGATAACGTTCTTATAGAAGGAACTACTTACTTAGATGGAAAGAAAAATACTTCTGCCGATTATGATGTATATAATACATTTTATCAATATACAGGTCCCTATTGGAAAGAAGCAAGTGGTGTTTATGCCCTAAGTGCCTCAGATTATGATGCTATGGGTGAAGAGTACGGACAACCTGGACGTTATAATAATTTTAGTGATGATGCATTACCAGAAAATTATTTACCTACTCTTTTAGCAAACCTCTATCCCTTTGCACAAGATGGTGACAAACAAATTGTAGTTTACTATTATTACCCAACAGGTACACAAGCTGACGAATACGTATTTGAAAACGGAACATGGTATAAACCTTCCACAATTATTGAAAAATCAGAACAATTTGTATTCACTGGATCTGAATGGGTATTTGACCCAACACTCCACATCAGAATGCTTAGTGATGACTTCCAAATGGTTGTGGATTATGTAGCAGCTGACGATAACATTTCACAATATGTGAGCAGCTATGGTACTAGTGAAACATATTATGGTACAAGTGCTTATTACGTTAATTTCGATTTACGTGTAAATAAGCGCGATGGACAACCTGATTATGATGCTGCTGCTGACAAATGGGAATATATGAAAGCTCAAATGGCTGAAGGTATTAGAATCTGGCTAACTCTTAAATATCCGGATGCTGTACCGGAAATAAAAGGCGTTTCAGTTCATTATGTTGTAACAGCTCCTGTTTACGATGGTCTCTCTACTCGTGACTTTGTTACAGAGTTTGATTGTACAGCTTCAGGAAACCCTGCAACTTTTGTACTAGTCAGTGGTCCAGATCCTGCCCAATAAAAAGTACACTTTACTAATAAAAAATAGGAGCTCAAATTGGGCTCCTTTTTTTATGCCAAAATATTAAGAATAAGTTAATATTGAAAAACTTCAAGAAGTTAAATAAAATTAGACTTTTGCATTAAAATTAAATTAACAGTGAGAAATGTATTAACATCTTTTCAACAGTTAATATATGTTAAAATTATTTTATTACATTAGCCCATTAAAACTTTTAAAAAGTAATCAAAACTAAAAATTATGAGAAATTTGTTACAAAAAGTAACTCTTGTTGCAGTTCTTACTCTATTTATGGGAACAGTAATGGCACAGGGGTTTGTAAAAGGTAAAGTGGTAGATGCTGACAATAACGAAACCCTAATTGGGGCTGCTGTAATTGTAAAAGGAACAACTACCGGTGCTTCTACCGATTTATCTGGAAACTTTACTTTCGAAGTTCCTGCAGGTCAACAAACAATTGTTGTACAATATGTTGGATATTCTTCCCAAGAATTTGAAGTAAATGTACAAGAAGGTCAAACTACCAATTTAGGTACTGTTAGTCTCAACGCTAGTTCTTTCGGATTAGCCGGTTTAGAAGTTATTGCCGACCGTGCTGTAGAGAGAAAAACTCCGGTTGCGATTTCTAATGTTTCAAAAATAGAAATTGAAGAAAAATTAGGCTCTCGCGATTTACCAATGGTAATGAATAACACTCCTTCTGTTTACGCTACTGCTCAAGGTGGTGGAGCCGGTGATGCCCGTATTAATGTTCGTGGTTTTAACCAAAGAAACGTGGCTATTATGATTAACGGTGTTCCAGTTAATGATATGGAAAACGGTTGGGTTTATTGGTCTAACTGGGATGGTGTTGCAGATGCAACTTCTTCTATTCAAATGCAACGTGGTTTAAGTGCTATTAACCTCGCTACCCCTTCTGTTGGTGGTACTATGAATATTTTAACCAATCCAGCGGCAATGGATGCAGGTGTTTCAACTCGTTTTGAAACGGGTTCCGGAAGCTTCTTTAAAACTACCATCTCCGGTCACTCCGGATTAATTAACGAAAAATTTGCCGTTAGTGCAAGTGTTGTTAAAAAAACAGGTGACGGTGTTATTGATGCAACTTGGACTAATGCTTGGGCTTATTATTTAGGTGCCAGCTATAATATTAATAAAAACCATCGTTTAGAAGCTTATTTAGTTGGTGCTTCTCAACGTCACGGTCAGAACTTATACAAACAAAACATTGCAGCCTACAGTCATGAATTTGCTGAAGAACTTGGTTTAGATCAAGGTGCTTTAGATAAGTTTGCTGAGTCTAGTCAAGGAAGATATTATAACGAAAACTGGAATACTGTAAGCACAAGTTATACCGGACAGCAATCTTTTAATGGGAAAACTGTTGACCGCATGAATGACAATATGTTAAACGAAAGAGAAAACTTTTATCACAAACCACTTGCTAACTTAAACTGGTATGCACAATGGAGTGACAAAGTTTCTCAATTTACTACTTTATATTATTCTGGTGGTACCGGCGGTGGTACTGGAACTTACGGAAAAATTCAATATGATTATAGTGGTCCTTCACGTGTTGCTGACTGGGATGCAACTATTGCACATAACCTCGATCCTGAGTATACAAGACAAGGTATTATACGTAACTCCGTAAATAATCAGTGGACAATTGGTGCTATTACCAAGTTTAAAATTGATTTTTCCGAGAACTTAAAAACTCAAGTTGGTTTAGACTGGAGAACTGCTGAAATTGAGCATTATCGTGAGATCAGAGATTTATTAGGATTAGCCTCTTACGATGATTCATATACTACAAATGATTTTGGCTCTCAATTAGGCTTAGGTTTAGGAGATAAAATTGCATATAATAATACCAATACTGTTGATTGGTTAGGTGGATTTATTCAATCAGAATATACTAAAGATGCCTTATCTATTTATGGAACCTTTGGTTATTCTATGATTAAATACAATTACACTAACCATTTTAAAGCAGGTGCTGATGGAAATGAACTAACAGCTGTTACAGATTGGATTGGTGGCTACCAACTTAAAGGTGGTGCAAACTATAATGTATCTGATAATTTCAGCTTCTTCGGAAATGTTGGTATAGTTTCTAAAGTGCCAATTTTTGATGCTGTTATTGATGATGGTGATGGAACTGTTGCTGCTGATCATACCAATGAAGGTTTTACTGCCTTTGAAGTAGGAACAATAGCAAATTCTTCTGATAAAAAATTAGAAGTAAAAACCAATTTCTATTATACCACTTGGAGCGATAGAACTTTAACTAAAGGTGTTCGTATTTCTGAAGACGAAAACGGAATTGCTTTTATTAAAGGTTTAGATCAACGTCATATGGGTTTTGAACTTGAAGCTACTTACCGCCTGATGGATAAAGTTGGATTTGGAGCTATTGCTTCTATTGCACGCTGGGAATATCTTAACGATGTTTCTGCTGTAATCAAATCTTATGATGGTGGTATTACTTCTATTCCAATTAATCTTTATACTGCTGATTTAAAAGTTGGAGATGCTCCTCAAACTCAATTAGCTGCTTGGGTAAATTTATATCCTGTAAAAGGTTTACATGCACAATTAATTTTCCGTCATAATGCTGATCATTATGCTGATTTTAACCCTGCTAACCGTGATGATGCCACTGATACAAAGCAAGTATGGAAAACTCCTGCTTATTCTGTTTTAGATGCTCACATCAACTATAATCTACCATTAAAAGGTAAATTAGGAGTAACAGTATTTATTCACGCCTTCAACCTTTTGGATACATTTTATGTTCAGGATGCTGTTGATAATAGTGCTTATAATGGCTATTATGGTGACAATAACCAATTCTCTCATACTGCAAACTCTGCAGAAGTCTTTTTAGGGACTCCTAGAGTAATTAATGCTGGTGTTAAAATTACATTGTAATTTTTTAAAATTCTTTTTAAAAAAACCGCTCCATTTTGGAGCGGTTTTTTTATGTTCAAAACTATCTTACTAACCAAATAGTTTATTGATTTTCTATACCTTTACTAAAATTTAAAAATGATGAAAAAGTACATACTAATTCTCTCCTCTTTAATATTACTTATCAGTTCTTGTAATTCTCCACAACCAAATACTCAAAATAAAAAACACTATCTAATTGTACTATCCGTAGATGGATTCCGCTGGAATTATGCCGACTCTGTCAATACTCCCAATCTCGATAAAATTGCAAAAATAGGCGTGAAAGCAAAAAGCATGCAAGCTTCTTTCCCTACCAAAACATTTCCAAACCATTACGCTATTGCAACCGGACTCTATCCCAATAACAACGGTATCGTTAATAATACTTTTATAGATTTAAAAAGAAATCTAAAATATTCTATTAGAAATAGAGAAGCTGTTGGAGATGGTGAATTTTACGATGGAGAACCTATATGGAATACTGCCGAAAAACAAAACCTAAAAGCAGCAACATTTTTTTGGGTAGGCTCCGAAGCGGATATTCAAAATATGCGTCCTTCAATATGGAAACCCTACGAGCATAACTTTCCATTTGAACAACGTATTGATACGGTTATAAATTGGTTATCTCAAACGGCAGAAAAACGCCCACAATTAATTATGTGGTATATGCACGAACCCGATGGTGTTGGACATCGTTATGGACCATTTTCCAAAGAAGTAAATCAGGAAGTTGAACATTTAGACAGCCTTATAGGAAACTTTATGCAAAAACTTGATAGGCTACCAAATGCCTCAGAAGTAAATGTAATTATCCTCTCCGATCATGGAATGGGTAGAATTTATCAAAATAAACAAGTTTATTTAGATAAAGTATTAAAACCTGAATGGATCTCAAACATTGTAGGAGGTAATCCTTTTTATAATATAAAAGCCACAGAGGGTTGCATAGACTCTATTTTCTATGTATTGGAAAATACCGAAGGCGTTACTGTATACAAAACTTCTAATATCCCTGAAAGGCTTCATTACGGATCCAATCCAAGGACATTAGATATTGTAGCTGTCGCAGATAGCTCATACAGCCTTTTTAGTAATTCTGAGAGAATACACAAAGGCAACGGAACTCATGGCTACGATAATAGAAATACAGATATGGATGCTATTTTTTATGCCTATGGTCCGGCTTTTAAAGAGAACTATCAGCAGGAACGCTTCAAAAACGTATCACTATATCCCCTATTTTGTAAGATTTTAGGATTAAAAGAAGCTCCTAACGATGGAAATATTAAAGAAGTTGAAGGGATGTTAAAATAAAATTTTAATTTTTTCCATACATAACAATTTTAGGTTTTTAACATTTATCATTTGATAACTAGCTTATTAAGCTAAATTTCATTACAATATTTACTATAGTTTTACGGTTGAAAAAATCGCCTTGGTGGTAAAATTTTGACTTTAAAAAATTTTGTTACTTTTGCAGCCCGATTTTTAAAACCGGAATTATGTTAAAAAAACAATTTTTTGGAGGTAAAAAAACTTTAATGTTCGAGCAGATTTCGATTATCAGAACTAATAGAGTTAAAAAATATGTCCTTATCCCACTAAAAGTTATTCTTCTTTCGCTAATCATCTCCTTTGCATTTTCTTTTGCATTTGACAGTCCGGAAGAATATGCTCTAAAACAAGAGAACTCTCAATATCTTAAAAATATTGAATTAATACAATCCGAATTAGATAGTTTAAACAATAAACTATCTGAAATTCAGGAGAGAGACGATAATTTATATCGCTTAGTTTTAGGTGTTGAACCTATTGCTAAAGAAATTAGAACAGCCGGTATAGGAGGAAATTTAGAAGACTATAAAACTGCGCCTCTTCCTTCAGACTTAAATTTAAATAAGTACCGCAAAGAAATAAGCCAATTAAATGCTAAAATAGAAGTACAATCGGTTTCTTTTGATGAACTAACAGCTTTAGCAATCAAAAATATCGATCGTTTAGAACATCGCCCTTCTATTTATCCTATTGCTCCAAACGACTTAATTCGTTTTGCATCGGGTTTTGGCTATCGTACACATCCTATTTTTAAAATTCGTAAATTCCATAAAGGAATTGACTTAACGGCATTAAAAGGAAGCCCTATTTATTCTACAGCCAAAGGAAAAGTAATAGTTGCTGCAAATTACCACGATGGATATGGAAATAAAGTAGTGATAGACCACGGTTTTGGTTATAAAACGGTATATGCGCATTTACACAAAATTCAAGTTGAAGTTGGACAAGAAATAAACTTAGGCGATTTAATCGGTCAGGTTGGAAATACAGGAATAAGTGTCTCGCCTCACTTACATTATGAAGTTCGTTTAAA